>CAYMND010000337.1:0-3690 GCA_964391685.1 uncultured Clostridia bacterium
GATCAGCACCGACATGGTGAGCAACAGAGCGATTGCATACTGTCCGAACCCGATGATCAGGCCGAAACAGAGCTGCGAGCCTCCCCGGTTCCACAGAGATCGGGGGGATGGCAGGGGCACGCCGAGAAAAAGACAGGCGAAAACCACGCTGATCAGTATGCCCGGAAGCGGACTCCAGTTGTCGATGATCCAGGTTGGGAGAAGATCGAATCCGAATTTCCCCAGTGCCAGTCCCAGGAATCCCGCTATGATCGAGGCCGGGATGAAAAGATTCTGCATCAGCCGCAGACGGTAGCGGATGATTTTACCGATCAACAGAAAGAGACCCAACACACAGAAGCTGATGAAGAGCTGGTTCATGGAAGACATGCGAACTCCGGTTTCATAGGGCTATGGTATCGTCTGCGGAAAATAATGGCAATAGGTACGGATGAAGGAGATCACGGGGGGTGGGGATGTATTGAAAATAAAAAGCCCAGCGGGTACTATTTCAACAGTCATTGCATGGAGGTGAACCATGGGCGGAAACAGAGGCATCAAGCGAAGGGATTTCCTGAAACGGGGAGGGCAAGGGATCGTAGGCGCTGCATTTCTGGGCTCAGTCCCCCTGCAGGCGAAACGGAATCCCTTGGAGAAAGCACAAAAGGAACCTCCGAAGCGCATCATACAGCGAACGCTGGGGCGAACCGGAATCAAGCTGCCGGTATTGAGTATGGGGGTTATGAACGCCAGCAATCCGGATCTGGTACGGGCGGCTCTCGATTCCGGCATCGTTCATCTCGATACCGCCTGGATCTACCAGCGCGGTCAGAATGAAACCATGATCGGAGAAGTGGTCAAGGGCAGACCTCGAGATTCTTTCGTGATCGCCACCAAGATCTATGAAAACCAGGACCGCACGACCGGCCTGTTTCCGGCAGACGCCCAATCGGAATCGTTCATCGAGAAGTTCCATACCAGTTTGAAACGCCTTCAGCTCGATTACGTGGATATTCTTTACCTGCACAACATCTCCCATCCCGATTCGGTGACCTTCGCGCCGTACCTGGAGGCCATGCTGAAGTTGAAAAAAGAGGGGAAGGTGAGGCACCTGGGGGTGTCGACCCACCGGAACGAGCCCGAGATTATCCGAAAGACCACCGATTGCGGTCATTACGACGTCATTCTGACCAGTTACAACTTCCGCCAGCAGCATCATGCCGAGATCGCCGAAGCCGTGGATTATGCCGCGGGCAAGGGCATGGGTATAGTGGGCATGAAGGCTATTGCCGGAGTGGTCCGGGACATCAAGGGAGACAACAAGCAGCTCAACGCACGGGCTGCGCTGAAGTGGGCTTTGCGGAATGAGAATTTTCATACCAATATTGCCGGATTCACCACCTTCGAACAACTGGAGAACGATCTGCCTGTAATGGAGGACCTGACTTTGACTCCCGGCGAACTGCTGGATATTGAAAATACCAGAAAACTGACCGGTGTCTTCTGTCAGCAATGCGGGAGCTGTGTGTCTCAATGCCCACACCATCTTGAAATTCCCGACTTGATGAGGGGCTATATGTATGCCCGGGGATACCGGAATCTGGCTGCGGCCCGGGAGGTTCTTGAGAACATAGACAGCAGCCGGCTGCAGTGTCGTGACTGTACGGAATGCAGGGTCAGCTGTTCCATGGGCTTCGATGTCAGGGAAAGGGCTCTTGCCGTTGCCAGGATCCGGGATATTCCGTACCAGTTCATCGGATGAAGAGAAAGGCGATGAATAAAAAGACGATTTTCATTGCAGTTCTTGTTTTTTGGTTTTTCCACATGGCTGCCGCCGATGCGGTCAGGCTGAAGAGCTGGATCGTGGAAGGAGATGTGGAGAACTACCAGCAGGACAATCTTTGGGAATTGATCGACGGGGCCGCCGAAACCTTTCTCTCTTACGGTTTTGCGGAACTCAGGGCTTTCGAGTGCAGTATGGGGACGCTTCGTTTCATGGTGCATATCTACGACATGGGCAGTCCTCTCTCTGCTTTCGGTATGTATCGCAGTGAAAATCCTCCGGTGGCCGACAGTGTCCGAATCGGAGCCGAGGCCCAGTTTTCCGATTACCTGGCAGTGATGCTGACCGGAAGGTATTACGTGAAGGTGGAGACCATCAAGGATAAAACCGTTTTTGAAAACTGCGGTTCTCTGTTCGAGGAACTGGTTGCTTTTCTGGGTGATGAAGACGGTTTCCCCGCCGAATTGTCACTGTTGCCCCGAAAGGATATGGTTCCGCTATCCGAGAGCTACGTGCACGAGAGTTTCCTCGGCGTTACGGAGCTGCATCATGTGCTTTTCGCCCGCTATCAAAGTGGCGAGACAGCGTACCGACGGTTCGTCATCACCGGTTGTGATGCCGGGGAGTTCATGAAAGCGCTGCCTCCGACCTGGAAACGGTCGATTCTGGAGAACGGCCTGGAGGTGCGGATCCGTGAGATTCCCTACATCGGACCGGCCGGTCTCGTGATTCGAAACGGAAAAGCGTATGGAGTTGCCGATGTCAGAGATGAAGTGAAAGCACGGAAAATTCTGGAAAGCTGGACCGGGAAAAATGACGGCTTATATGATTTAAAAAAAGACATAAAGGAGTTGAAATGAACAGGAAAAACCAAGTTTACCTTCTTGTTTTGGGGGCCCTGATTCTGATGGCGGCCACCTTTTTTACCCTGGGAAGCAAGTTGGTTCTGGTTCTGGCTGCTTTAGCGGCATTTCTCTTTTTCTGGTCCTCCATGCTGCTGATGAGTCAGAAAGCAGTCAGATTTCGCTGTCTTTGCCTTTTTGTGCTGATCGTTTTGATATTCAACGGGGTCAGCGGGATCCTCATGCACAACAACCGACTGCTGACCTGCAGCCCCCAGAGTCGGTATTATACGGTGCAGAACGGCTACAGCAACAGTATACACGACGGCATCTATTTCTCTTTCGACACCTTCACTCATCTGGGCAGTGGTGAACTCGTTCCGGCCAATCGGACCTCCCGGGCTGTCGCTCTGATCATTTCACTCACCGGATATTTCGGACTTGCGGTTCTGTTTGTTCTGCTGAATCGGGGTGTGAAAAAGGAAGAATGAAAAATCGGCACAGCCGGTGCATCATTCATCGTTCGGAGCGATGATTCCTCGGACAGTTTCAGCCAGCGACTGATAGGAAAACGGTTTCTGGAGAAATCTGACCTGCCGGTCGAGTACATCGTGATGGTCGATGATATCGGCAGTGTAACCGGACATAAAAAGAGTTTTCAAATCCGGTATGATGGATGAAATTGCATTTGAAAGATCCAGGCCGTTCATCTCCGGCATGATGACATCGGTTATCAGCAGGTGAATGTTGTTTTTGTGCTCTTCCGCCATTTGCACGGCGGCACGGGGAGTCAGTGCCTGAACAACTGAATAACCGAGTCCTTCCAGCATTTCGGTCATCACTTCGAGGATGTCCTTTTCATCTTCGACCAGAAGGATTGTTTCCCGGCCTCCGACATCGATCGGAGAGTTTTCCCGGGCAGGCTCTTCAACAGCATCTCCAGGGTATACGGGAAGGTGGATTCTGAATGTGGACCCCAAACCTGGTTTGCTGGAAACATCGATGAATCCGTTGTTTTGATGGACAATGCCGTAAATGGTGGCGAGACCGAGTCCACTCCCTTTGCCCACCGACTTGGTGGTGAAG
>CAYMND010000338.1:0-3680 GCA_964391685.1 uncultured Clostridia bacterium
CGGAGAAAAAGTAAAAAAGAAGTCTAGTCTATTGACACAAAACTTCTAATGGGTGACACCTCGCATTGACAGCAATTTTGTTTCCATACAAGAGAACCTTCTGTTTTCATCGTTATAATTACTAATCATGTGATATTCCCAAAACTTTTTAAACGCTGACTTGTATCAAATGCTTCATAATAGGACGGTTCGTTTTGTGTCAAACAAAGTTCTTCCTCTCCAACCTGTTTTAAACTATAATATATAAATGGCTACCGATGCAGTTGCATCTTTTCAAATCCGTCGTGCCTTTATTCATGACCATTCATCAGTAATGGAAATCGTAACAGAGCAGGACCTGGACTACACCACGTTGGAGTTATCCGATTTTTGGGTGGCCGGGCAAGACGGTAAAGTCGTCAGCGTCCTGCGGCTGGAGGATTTCGACCGGTATTATTTCCTCAGCGCCGTGGGCACACTGTCCGTGCATCAACATCGGGGCTACGCCAGCCGATTGATCGTGTCGGTTCTGAAAAATTGTCGAAAACCGGTCTATCTCTATACCGTCATTCCCGATTTTTTTTCCCTTTTCGGTTTTTCAACCGTCATCGCGCCGCCTGATTTGCCTTCACGCACCCTCTTCGATTGCGAACGTTGTCAACCGGACCGTTGTGCCTGTATGGCTCGATTTCCTGAATTAAAACCAGAAAAATGATCCCCGATTATCCACGCCTCAAACCGATTGAATTGGAAGACATTCCCGATATCAGAGCCGCAGTGACCGTTTTGGATGTCGAGGAGAGCGAACTGGCGCCAGCCAACTTCTTCATCTGGCAGGACATGGAAGCACCTTCCCTGACCCGGCTTTACGGTAATATCTGCATTCTGATCCGCTGCAAAGAAGAAGAATATTTCCTCAGACCCCTGGGAAACAACCGGCTCGCAGCCACCCTGGAAGTCTGTTTGCGCCATGCCGGCAAAATCTCCCGTCTTTCCCGTACCCTATGCGAAACGATCCACCTTACCCATACTCAGCCCAACACGTTGCCCGATCAGTTCGACTACCTTTACCTGCGAAGGGATCTGGCTGAACTGAAAGGCAGCCGCTACGACGGCAAGCGCAATCACATCCGGCGATTCAAGGCACAATACCCTGCCTGGAGTTTCAGGCCGTTTTCTCCGGATTCAGGCGAAATCGCCATGAAACTCTTTGACACATGGTGTTCCGGCAAAGCCGACTCGGTCTATTTTCAGCCGTTGGCGGAGTTATGTCAGCGCCGGGCTTTGCTGAGGGCATTTTCACATTTCGAATCACTCAATTTAATCGGCGGGGGAATCTGGGATAAAGAAAAACTCCTGGGATTCATCATTGGAAGCCCCTTGAACGCGGATACAGTTGTCGTGCACTTTCAATACGGGCATCCCGAAGCGGGGGGAGTCATGCCGTTGCTGCTTCAGGAAGCGGCCGGTTCATCTTTTTCGAATTATCAATACATCAACCTCGAACAGGATATCGGTATCGCAGGACTGCGCAAATCCAAGCTCTCTCTGCACCCCCTGCGCATGATCGAGAAATACGAGGTGACGGATCGAACATACCGGAGAGTTCGGCCCTGTATATCACTCGAATTATAACGGCCGGGTACCCCGACAACCGGGAAATCCGCTGC
Source organism: uncultured Clostridia bacterium (assembly GCA_964391685.1). Taxonomy (GTDB): domain Bacteria; phylum Acidobacteriota; class Aminicenantia; order UBA2199; family UBA2199; genus CAYMND01. The sequence goes on from CAYMND010000338.1 coordinate 1,650, forward strand.
ACCACCAAAATTCCCGGCCGGCTTTGACGATCTTTGCTACATACTGGAAGAATACAGGAGAAAAATGAATGAAATGGATCGGCGCCCACGTCAGTATCGCCGGGGGCTTGGAGAATGCCCCCAGAGAGGCCGAAAGAATCGGCGCAAACGCCTTCGGCCTGTTCACCAAGAATCAGCGTCAGTGGTCGTCTAAGTCACTGACAACCGAAGATATCAGCCGTTTCAGGTCGACCTGCACCGAACTGGAGTACCCGCCGGAATCCATACTGGCCCACGACAGCTATCTCATCAATCTCGGGCACCCGCTGACCGAAAACCTGGAGAAGTCACGTTCCGCCTTCATTGAAGAGATGAAACGTTGCCGAGACCTGGGAATCGCTTTACTCAACTTTCATCCGGGCAGCCACCTCGACGGAATCAGTGAAGCGGAGTGCCTGACCCGGATCGCCGAATCCATGAACATCGCCCTGGCGGAAACGGACACTGTCACCGCCGTGATCGAAATCACTGCCGGCCAAGGCACCAGCGTCGGGTACCGTTTCGAACAGATCGCCTCCATCATCGAACAGGTCAAAATTCGGGAACGTGTGGGAGTATGCTTCGATACCTGTCATGCTTTTGCCGCCGGCTACGATCTGAGCAGTCCGGAAACCATTGAAGCGGTTTTCTCACAATTCGACCGCATTATAGGAATTGACCGTCTGCAAGGAATGCATCTGAACGATGCGAAATCATCACTCGGCAGTCGAATTGACCGTCACCAAAGCCTGGGCAAAGGAGAAATCGGCCTGGAACCTTTCCGGTGGATCATGCAGAACCCCATATTCGAAGGAATTCCCCTGATACTGGAAACCATTGACGAAAATCTGTGGCCCCATGAGATCCGCATGCTGCGCAACATGGAGTCGGGTATTTCCGGATGAGCGAGAAAGACTTTCTTTTTTAGACATTTCCCAACCAATATTCGCATTTCTCCCAATCTTTACTCATTTTATATGCATATTCCCCTTGCATGCCATATAATTGCCTCAAAAATAAAACTTTCTTCTTGATTTTCCTTGCAACAGTCTGCGGGATTGTTTACAATAAGGTCTCGGAAACCAACAAGAGGAAACCATGAGCATCATCATCATCGCCTCAGACCACGCCGCATACGAAATGAAAGAATGCCTCAAGGGATATTTGCGCGAAAAAGGCTACACAGTTGAAGATATGGGAGCCTTCAGCTCGGCCAGAGCCAACTGGCCGGTCTATGGAGCCCGGGTAGCCGGTTTGGTTTCACAAAATCCGGATTCCGTTCGGGGCATCCTGCTCTGCGGTTCCGGAATCGGGATGTCCATCGTGGCCAACAAATTCAGAAGTGTCCGTGCCGCACTATGCCGTGACCACCATGATGCCGAGCTGTCGCGCCGCCACAACAATGCCAACATTCTCTGCCTGGGCGGAAGAAGCAGCAATGAAAAAACCATCCTCGAAATCGTGGACATCTGGCTGGGCACACCGTTCGATGGAGGACGTCATCAGGAACGATTGGACATCCTCAGAGAGACAGTGGAAGAAGTTAATTTCAAATAAACCATTCAAGGAGAATCAACTATGCTGAATAAGGATCTTTTCTCATTGGATCCCGAAATTGCCCGGGTGGTACTGGACGAAGCTCGTCGCCAGCACGAGAATCTCGAACTCATCGCCTCGGAAAACTTCGTCCCCAACGGTATTATGGAGGCCATGGGCTCGGTCCTGACCAACAAGTACGCCGAAGGGTACCCCAAGCACCGCTATTACGGCGGCTGCGAATTCGTCGACGTGGCAGAGAAACTCGCCATGGATCGAGCCAAGGAACTGTTTGGAGCCGAATATGCCAACGTTCAACCCCATTCGGGCACCCAGGCCAACATGGGAGTCTACCTGACTGTACTGCAGCCCGGTGACACCATGTTCGGAATGGATCTCTCCCACGGAGGGCATCTTTCTCACGGTCATCCACTGAACTTCACCGGAAAGCTCTACAATGTGGTTTTCTACGGGGTC
>CAYMND010000339.1:0-3677 GCA_964391685.1 uncultured Clostridia bacterium
GAGATGATCAGATTGTAGGCGTGTTGTTTTATCAGGTCGATGGCTGTTTGACCGTTGCTGCACATGGTTACGGACAGGTTGCTTCGCCCGGCTTCCAGTATGTCTTTCATCAGCTCCAGCAAGTACACTTCGTCGTCGATGATCAATATGGATTTCGGTGGTTCGTCCGCTGTGGAATCGACCGGTGGCGGAGCCTCATCGACCGGGGAAGGTTGAGATTTCGGCGGAAAAAAGATACGGAATTCAGTGCCTTTCTCGAGCTCGGATTTGATTTCAAAACGGGCCCGGTGATAATCGATGATGCGATGACATATCGCGAGCCCCAAACCGGCCCGTTCCGGAAAAGTGGAATGGAACGGCAGCCAGATCTGGCTCAGCTGGTCTTCCGGTATGCCGATGCCGTCGTCCCGGATAATCAGGCATAAGCCACCATCATCGAGGGCTTCGGTAACCACGTCGATGGTGCCCTGAGAAGACGGTTTTTGTTTGATGGCCAGAATCGCGTTTCCGATCAGGTTCTCGATCAGGGTTTCAAACTGCCCGGCATTGATGGAGATATTTCTGATTCTTTTGTCGGAACTGATTCTGATGTCGATACCGTCATTTTTAACAGACTGCTTCAGATGACCGGCAATTCCGGTGATGATTTTGTTGGGATTGAGCGCCTCCATGGGAGGGGGTTCGATAACGAAATAGCTGCGCAGGTGGTTGAGCTGCTGGGTGAGCTCTTCTGCGTTGCGTTCGATCTTGGTGAGGCGGTTGCGGTCGGTTTCTTCGCTGCTTTTTGCCAGCAGAATCTGGGTGTATCCCAGGATCGGTGTCAATTTGTTCTTCAGTTTGTGAAATATAACCGGCAGGATGGCCGTCAGGCTCTCGTTCTTCTGCAGTGAAGTGATCTCCTGCCGATTGTGATCGATCCGCTGCCCGCTTAGAACCAGCTCATGGGTCAGCAGCTTTTTCTTGCTGAGTTCGTTGTTCAGTTTATTGAATGAGTCATAGTTTTGAAAGGAATTGGCCATGATGTTTGACAGGATCTGAATGTAGGAGAGCTCCAGGTCCAGTTCTCGAAATGATTCTTTGCCCAGATTGAGCAGCAGAAATCCGAACAGCCGCTGATTGAAAGCGATGGGGAAAACCAGGATGGTTTCGTTGGGACTGTATCCCAGTTGGGTCAACGCCTTGGGTTCCAATCGGGTGGTACCGTGGGACTCCAGCGCTTGTATCAACGGGGGAAGCGAACGTAGAGAAAAATTTTGGCCTTTTGTCTGAGGGTTGTTGATGAAGGTGAATTTTTCTTTTTCTGTCTCCTCATGAATGAGGAAGGCGATGGAGAAATCGATGATGAAATTTTCGAAATAATCGAAAACGGACTGGATGATCTTTTCCGGACTGATCAGGGAGGAGAGATAATAAGACAGGTTGAGCATATGGGACAGAAACAGTTTTTCCTTGGCGATTTTTTTCTGGAAATCGTCCATTTTGTGACTTTCTGTCACCAGGCCGATTTGTTCGTTCATCAGCGACAGGACCAGAGTGGATCCCCTGCCGACAGTTTCCTGGAGGTCATCGCTGAGTTCTGGAAATTCTCCGATGTACGCATCCAGCAGTTTAGGTAGGGTCCTCAGCGCTTCGTTCAGGTTGGAAAGTTGGATACCGAAATGGTCTTTGAACAGAGTATTCAGCCCCTCCATCTGTCTGGGAAGTTCGCTGGAAGACGTCTGCATCAGCATTTCGGCCATGGAATTGGCTATGTGCGAAATTTTGGTGACCAGATGATCACCGATTTTTTCCGTATGGTGGGCGACGGAGAGGGCAATCTGCTCAGGCAGGTGGTTGTTCAGGCAGAAGGTCATGCCCATTTCTCTGTGGTTGATCCCGAAACGCTGTTGTTCACGGACCAAGGCGATATGATCCTCGTTATGATAGATCTCCAGCATCGTTTCGGGGTTGTAAAGAAAGAGGATGATTTGGCCGATGTCGTTGAGCAGGGTAGCCATGTAGTATTCCTCCGGCTCCTGCTCACCGAGGCGGTGGGCGATCAGCAGTGCCAGTGAGGATTGCAGCAAGGATTTTTTGATGATCTGGTGAAAGATATTCCGATATTCACTTCGGTAGTTGATTCGTTTGAAATAATCGAAAATTGAAAAAGAAAAGGCGATCTGTTTGATCCGCTGTACTCCGAGCAGTCCCTGAGCATGGCTGATGGTTCTGACCTGTTGTGAGAAACCGTAGAACGAGGAATTGGCAACTTTGAGAATATGGGCCGAGAGCAGCGGATCCTTTTCGATGATTCGGCGCATGTTGGTTGTCAAGGTAAACGGGTTGCTCCCCTCGAGCTTCAGGATTTCCTGGAGGGTGCGTGAAAGCGTAGGCAACTTGACGGCATTCAGAATGTTGGTTGAATTCATTATCATCCCGTTTTTTTTGTAAACAAATTATATAAAATCATGCCGCTTTTGACAACGAATAAAGATACCCGGGAAGGATTTTACAGGTATTAGAGCTGTTCTCATACCCGAATGACGGTGAGCGGCGGGTCAACATTGTCTTGTTCCCCATCTTTTTTAGTAGATAATACTTAATATGGATTTTATTCCGGTGAAAAACAACCGTTAAACTTCTGGTATAATCATAAAGGATGAACGAACAGACTCAGCTTCCTTTCAAGTCCTCCAGCCGCCTGGTCACCCGGGGGTTGTGCAAGAGCTACGATGGCCGACTGGTGGTCGACCACGTGGATATCGAAGTGACCGGCGGGGAGATAGTCGCCCTGTTGGGCCGTAACGGCGCCGGAAAAACGACGACCTTCCTGATGCTGGCAGGCATTGTGGCTCCTGACTCGGGATCAATCGAACTGGATGGTACGCCGATCGGGACTATGAATTCGGCGGAAAGAGCCCGAAGCGGTCTGGTGTACCTGCCACAGCAGCATTCGGTGTTCATGAAGGCCACAGCCTGGGAGAATCTGTACATGGTTCTTCAACTTTATCGTGATCCCTTCAGGGCGAAATCGGAAGCGGAAGAACTGCTTGATGAATTCGGTCTGATCGATGTACGGGACAGCCAGGCCTTTCAACTTTCCGGTGGAGAGAAACGACGGCTTGAAATCGCCAGGGCCATGATCATGTCTCCGCGGTTTCTATTTCTGGACGAGCCCTTTACCGGCATCGACCCCATTACCATCCAGGAAATTCAGCGGACCATTACCAGATTGAAGAACAAGGGGATCGGTATCATTATCACCGATCACAATGTCAAGGATACCTTTTTCATCACCGATCGGGTGACCATCATTCACCAGGGCAAGGTCCTCAGTTCGGGGACTCCGGCCAAGGTTGTGGAGGAGCCTGTGACGCGGCGACTGTTTCTGGGGGAAGCCTTTTCCTGGGGCGGAGATGTTGATGAAATCGGAGAATGACCCTATCTTACTCAGAGAAGGGCCTTTCGTTTCATAATTCCGAAAAAGGAGGCGCGAAGACCATGGAAATGAAAAGTGATATCGAGATCGCCCGTGAATCAAGGCTGTTGAATATAGAGGAGTTGCGGGAGAGACTGGCCATTACCGACGATGAATTCTGGCCTTTCGGTCGGTTCAAGGGCAAAATTTCCCTGCGCACTCTACAGCGGTTGAAAAAGAGAAAGGAGGGCCGGTTGATCGTGGTGACGGCAGTGACGCC
>CAYMND010000340.1:0-3655 GCA_964391685.1 uncultured Clostridia bacterium
TCTTTTTCTATTTTTTCAGTTCTGATGCGTTCTTCCTGCATCTCCAGTCTGTCGATCATCAGGGACAGAAAGCCCGCAAGACCGGAAAAAAGAGTATGGGCGGAATCGGTCAACATGTGGCTGCAGGTGATGTCGAGTGAACCGGTACGCTTTTTTTCGGAAATGAAGTTAAAACGATAACTGTGATGGGATGTTGTAGATGAGTTGATGCTCAGAATTGTGTCGTGTCTGGTATTGCCTGGCGAACGGGTCAGTGAAAATGATATGGTAAGAGCGTCCGCCTGGCTGGTAATCAGGCGGTTCAGCAATGGAAAAATATCTTCGAGTCGGGTAGCTGCAGTAATACCTCTGGCCAGTTGAAGAAGCAGATCCTTTTCAGATGTTTCACGAGCCAAACGATGAAACAGAAGCGCATTGTGTAGCGGTACGGCGGTGAAACCGGCGATGATGGTCAGGATGGTTTCGTCCTGAACCGGTTGAATCTCCTTTCTCTTGTTGATTCCTTCGATCACTCCGATCAATGTGTTGTCAATCATCACCGGAGCGGCGATAACCGACCGGGTGTGAAAGGAGCTCCTCAGGTCGCTTCTGGTAGAGAAGCGGTGGTCTGTGGAACAGTCCGGGATGGAAAGGGATTGATGCATTTCGGCCACCCAACCGGCTATCCCTTCACCCTTCTTCAGGGTGATCTGTTTGAGAATCTCCCCTTTTTCACCGGTGGCACTCTCAAAATAGAGCTCTTCCTTGTCGGGATTGTAAAGAAAAATAGCCGCTTCTTCACAGCCGAGGTGGTAACGGATTTTTTCAGCCAGCTGATCGAGGAGGTTCCGTAGATCCAGCTCGGTGTAAAGCTTGTAAAGATCGGCTTCTATCGCTTCTTTTTGCATCATTGAAAGTAAAAAAAAGCCCGTCTCCTTCATGGAGACGGGCTCATTATAAACTTTTTCTGTTTGAGATTACAAATCAGAAGTTGACTCGCACACCGAATTGAAAAAGTCCCGGATTGAGAATGCGGATGGCTTGGCCGGTGGCGGTTGACCCCAGTTTTGCCGTGACGGCCATGTTCATCTTGTTGTTGGTGATGTTGTACCCGTCGGCGTAAATGGTGCAGGAGGTACGGTCGGAAATCTGGAATGTTTTTTCGAGGCCCATGTTGAGTTGCCAGAATGTGGGCAGGCGGTCGTCACCCAGTTTCTTTCCGGGTTCGAAGAATCGGTTGTCATCGGCCAGACCGGGGCGGGTGTAGGTGATGTAATAGGGAATGACGTACCCCTCGCGGGCCAGGAAAACGGCGCTCAGGTTGAGTCCCCCTGGGAGCTGGTAGAGTCCGTTTATCCTGAGATCCCAGCGGGAGTTGACGTAAATGTCCGTGAGGCCGGAACCGCCGCTTTGCGGAGCGACGACACCTTCGTTGTAAAAGTCGTAGTTGGTCGGATCGGTGGTGACTTGGTACCAGGCGCCGCCGGGTGACATGGCGTAGCCCATGAATTCGTTCTTGTCCCAGAAGGCTTTGTGATCCTGAAGACTCAGTGAAGCCTCCAGCATCCATCGGTTGGCCAGTTTCTTGGAAAAAACGAACTGCAGAGCCAGGTAGCGCTGGTAGCTCTTGTCGTAGTTGGTCATGTAGGTGCCTTTGTATCCCTGGATGCGGTTGTAGTAGGGTTTGCTGGAACCATCCGGGAAAGCCAGCGTTCCGCCTTCCTCCCAGTTCGCCAATGTTTCCAATGTGTCATCCAGCAGGATGTTGCGGTACCAGACATCGTGATGGCGCTTCTTGTAGTAGGCGGTCAAGCTGATGCCGATATCGCTGCCGATGCCTCTTTCGTAGCTGAGGGTCACTTCGTCCAGCAGCGGAGAGTTCAGGTCGGGATCGTAAGTGCTGGAGCTGACCAACGCTCCGGGATTCGTGGGGTCGAAACCATTGTAGCCGAGCCATTCTTCCATGGGCAGATTGGGGTTGAATTCCCCGGAGTCCACCTGAAGATTGCCGTTGGCGTCGTCCCATGGAAGGATGATGTACCGCTGGCCGAGTACCCAGGTATTGGAAGCGATGTAGTTGCCGCTCTGCGAACCGTAACGGGCAATGGCCAGCTTGATGAGATTCTTGCCGTCACCGGTCAGGTCATAGGCCAGTGAAAGGCGTGGGGAGAGTACTCTGAAGGAGGCGTCGCACTTTCCGGCTTCAACTTGAAGATCGGGCAGATAATGGGGGAATAAAAGGGATCCGTTGAAATAGACGCCCTTGCCGGACATGCTGTTGTGTCTTCCGGATTCCTTGTCGAAGCGGATACCGAGCTGTGCCGTCAGTTTTCCAAAGCTTGCGGTGTCGCTGACATACAATGAAATACGGCGGAAACCGACGTCAATGGTGTTGTTGGTCAGAAACTGGATGTAGTTGGGATTGTCGGGGTCGTTCAGGGTGGGATCGGATTTGTCGTAAATGAAACACCATCTTTGATTGGGGTAGGCGCTGACCGTGGTGGTGGTGGCGTCGTAATAATCTACGCCGAACTTAATTTCATGATCGGCTCCGATGACTCCTTCCATGAAATAGTTGCCGTCAAGACCGATGTTGGTGGAATTGCGGTTGGTGAAATAGGTGTAACTGGAACCTTGATGCCATTCGGTGGGATTTTCGAAATTCACGCTTTCATTGCCTTCTTCCATCTGGGTCTCGGGATTCCAAGTGGAGCCTCTGGGATTGAGGGTGAATCCGCCGTCTGAATAGACGCCGCGCAGCACCAGCATCAGAGGTCCGCTGGTATACTGAAGGCTGCCTTTGTAAAAAGAACCGGGTCCATCCTGATCGTGAACGCAGTCCGTATCCTCCAGACCGTCGCCGTTGACGGCTCTGCCCCATTTCTTCTTGCTGTCGTTGGAGAAGGAGAACTCTCCCGCAAACTTGTCCAGCTGGAAGTTGAGTTTTGCATAACCGCTTTGCAACCAGGTTTTATCGGAAGTGCCGTTCGTTTTGCGGGCATCGATGTCCTGAATACCGTAAGAACCGTAAAACCATAGTCTGTCTTTGATGATGGGGCCGCCGAAACCCACTCCGTACTGATAAAGGCGGTTGATTCCAGGAGATACGCGTCCATCATCGACCATATTCTGCGGAAGGGTCTGGGACATTTCCCACTTTTCGTCTTCCACGTTGAGATGAAAATCTCCGGAGAAATTGTTCCCGGCACGTTTGGATATGAAGTTGATCTGGGTGCCTCCGGTCTGGGATGTAATGTCGTTGGCTCCGACATTGACCTGCATCTCTTCATAGTTGTTGACATTGAGATAGGCTGGTGCCGCACCGATGGCTGAAGGATCGGTGATGTTGCCGCCGTCCACGTTCCAGGTGGTGTCCTTGTCGGAAGCGCCGTTTCCATAGAAAGACGACTGCTGGCCGCTTTCGTTGCCGCCGACGTCAGCCCGGTCCATCATCATCCCGGGTACCAGGTTCAGAATGGTCCAGGGATTGCGGGCGGTGGGCAGCGCACGGAGCTGTTCGCCGGAGATGTTCACGCCGATGTTCACCCCATGCGGCTTGAAGGCCTGTTCTAGGATAAAAGCGCACTTTTGTACATAGTCCATGACCTCGTGGCTCTCCGCCGGGGTCAGCTCCGTGATGTTGCTGACGTGCCGGTAGGGTGTGACCATGAGGTGC
>CAYMND010000341.1:0-3655 GCA_964391685.1 uncultured Clostridia bacterium
CCATGGAGAACGATCTGAGTCTCATTCCGGTGATGAACAAGATCGACCTGCCCAGTACCGAACTGGAGAAATCCCTGGAACAGATGGAATCGGTCATCGGGATCGGACGGGATGAGGCGCTGATGGTCAGCGCCAAAACCGGTCAGGGTGTGGATCAGATCATCCCGGCTCTCATTGAAAGGATTCCTCCCCCCAAGGGAGATGAAAACGCTCCGCTGAAGGCCCTGATCTTCGACAGCTGGTTCGATCCCTACCGTGGGGTCATCATTCTCATCCGCCTCATCGACGGAAAAATCAGCAAGGGGGACCGTATTCGTTTCATTTCCAACGGAGCCGAGTACGATGTCACCGAAATCGGAGTCTTTTCTCCCAAAATCACCCCGTTGCCCACCCTGTCGGCCGGTGAAGTCGGTTACCTGATGGCCAGCATCAAAAAAATCTCGGAGGTGAAGATCGGCGACACGGTGACCCTGGCCAAACAGGCCGGCATCAAACCCCTTCCCGGATTCAAGGAACCCCAGCCCATGGTTTTCGCCGGTTTTTACCCCGGTGAAGGATCCTCTCACGAGGAACTCCGCGAATCCTTGGAGAAGCTGGTTCTCAACGATTCTTCGATGAAATTCGAACCCGAATCCTCCCCTGCCCTGGGTATCGGTTTTCGATGCGGATTCCTCGGTCTGCTGCACAAGGAAATCATCCAGGAACGCCTGGAACGGGAATACGACCTCTCCATCGTCACCACGGCCCCATCGGTACGCTACCGCATCACCAGCACCAAAGGGGAGGTCAGCGAGATCGAGTCACCGGCCCAGCTCCCCGAGCCCCAATATCTGAGAACAATCGAAGAGCCCTACATCGAGGCCATCATCATCACCCCCGAGACCTACCTGGGCAGTCTGATGAAACTGATGCAGGATCGCAGAGGCATTCATAAAAAGCTGGACTACATCAGTCCGCAGCGGGTGCAGCTGACCTACGAACTGCCCCTTGCCGAGGTGTTGTACGACTTCTTCAATCGCATCAAATCGATCTCCAGCGGTTACGCTTCCCTGGACTACGAGATCAAGGACTATCGGGAATCCAAGTTGATCAAGCTGGACATTCTGATCAACCAGTCGCCGGTGGACGCCCTGGCTCTGATCGTTCACCAGGACAACGCCTTCCACATCGGTCAGGCCCTGACCAGCAAGATGAAGAAGGTCATCCCGCAGCAGATGTTCGAGGTGGTCATCCAGGCGGCCATCGGCAAGCGGGTCATCGCCAAGACCGTGGTCAAGGCCCTGCGCAAGAACGTGCTGGCCAAGTGCTACGGCGGCGACATCAGCCGCAAGATGAAGCTGCTGGAAAAGCAGAAAAAGGGCAAGAAGCGCATGAAGCGCATCGGCAAGGTGGAGATCCCCCAGGAAGCCTTCCTGGCCGCCCTGGAACTGGAAGACTGATCGCACGGAGACCTCCTTCTCCGGGTGATTGACAAGATAAATGAGCTTGAGTATTCTTCAAATATGAACGCTGATGCACAAACAGACCTGAGTGAACGGTTATCAGCGACTCTTTTCTGGGATGTCGACAGAAGCTCCGTGGACCCTACACGACATCGGAAATGGTTGTTGACGCGCATTCTCGAACGAGGGAACTGGTCCGACTGGTTGCTGATCAGTTCATTCCTGGGGCCCGAAAAAATACATCAGCTTGAACCGGAACTGCGCATCGCTCCCCGAGAACGAAGCTTTCTGAAAACCTGGCTCATCCATCACGATGCCCGTTGAAGCTGTCCCGCACGATCTGCAGTACCTTTTGATCCGACTGATGTCGATTCCGGAACTGAGTCCGTTTTCTCTGGGAGGAGGAACCTCCCTGGCTCTTCGCTTCTCCCATCGTCGCTCCATCGACATCGACTTGTTCACCAGTCTTCCTTTCGATTCGTTCAACCTTCTGAACACATTGAGAATGTCTTTTAATGACTGCATTTTGATGAACCGGACAACAGGAAGTCTCTGCTTGTTTGTCGAGGGCATCAAACTGGATATGCTCCATGATTGCAGTCCGAACTTGAATCCTATCGAACGACTTGGAGAAGTACGATGCCTGTCTCTATCCGATCTGGCAGCCATGAAGGTAAATGCCATCACGAACCGAGGCTCCAAGAAAGATTTCAGCGACCTGCTCTTATTGCATCAGCACGGACTTGAAGTCCGTCAGTCCCTCGACCTGTTTTGTCAAAAATATGGAGAAGAAGCCAGGTTTCTGGCTGTTCGCAGTCTCCTTTATTTCGATGATGCCGAAGAGGAACCCGATCCGGTGTACCTCAACGGCTGGACCTGGTTGTCTGTAAAAAAAGATATCGGCGACATTGTCCAAAAACAGCTCCTGTTCTAGCCCAACCTCCAATCAGAAACCAGTTTGAACCATTAAGCTCGAGGGGGAACCGGCACACGAAGACTTCCTGGCCGCCCTGGAACTGGAAGACTGAGTTTGAACCAATTTTGAAGCGGAAATCAGTATAACATTCCAGAAAAGTTGTTTTTCAACGCCTCGATGATTTTGTTTTTTCGCTTGTTGCGTGTTTCTTCCGTCTTGGCTTCACAATAAAAACCGGCCAGCTGTTTCTGTCTGGATGGTGTTTGGCCATCATAAAGCGCCAATATTTTCTGATCTTCCTGTAAGGCCATTCTCAATGTCCATATTTTTTCGCCCATATCCAGCGCAGGTTTTTTTTCGTTCTTTTCGGCCCGAAACACTTCCGTTCCGGCCCGGGTCATGAATCCGGCTTCGACCATTCGTTTGTAAACGCCTATATTTTTGTCCGACCATTTATACACGTCTTTTCTTCTTGAAAAATATTTCTTATACTTTTTCCCGTCGATCGTCTTGATCAATCCATCGATCCAGCCGAAGCATATCGCTTCTTCCAATGCATCGTTGGCCGTAAAATTTTTACTTCCTTTCATAAATCTGATCCATATCCCGTTTTCCTGCTTGTGATTCTTCTCCAACCAGTCTCGGAACTCTTCTCTATTGGAAAACTCCAATACATCCGCTTTGTCGTACATATCATTCCTCCTGGCTCATTGTTCGCTTTTGCGAATCAATTGTCAACGCACGCAAGGTTCATATCGTCTTCCTGCACAATCTCCCAATCACCGCATACGTCAACAACCATTTTGGTGCCAAGCCCTTTTCATGGTTTATACAACCTTTGACGAACCCTGTCCGTAAACCAATCGTGAAAGGTGGAACATGAAACATGATGGTCTGATCCCGATTTGCCTGGTGGTTTTCTTCATGACCGGCCCGCTGCTGGCCCAGGAGAGGGTGATCCCGCTGCCGGAACTGATCCGGGCTCACCGCATGGCGGTGAAGGGGGACAGGCTCTACGTCCTGCAGAGAAACAGCCACGTGGTGGTTTTCTCCCTGTCCGGCGGGCGCAAGATCAGCAGTTTCGGCCGCCCGGGTCAAGGACCCGGTGAGTTCCCCATGCTGCCCGGGAACATCCGCATCGCGGGGGACCGAATTTTCGTAGGTAACGAACATCAATGCTGTTTTTTCTCCATGGAAGGGAAATTCATATCCCAACACCGGCCGCCGAGAACCGGAGTGCTGCAGCCCCTGGGGGATGGATTTTTCTTCAACACCATGATCTTCCCCAAGGGAAAAG
>CAYMND010000342.1:0-3651 GCA_964391685.1 uncultured Clostridia bacterium
TCTTCAAAGAAATTTTAATGTCGTCGACCATGTAACCCTCCTATCCTTCCAGACCCATATATTCCTTGACCCTTTGAAACCAGCCTTTCGGCGCTTTCTTAATCATCCCTTTGCTCCTCATTTCTTCCAGTCCGTACTTAATCAGCCCTACCGAGGTGGCGAAATCCGGTTCGTTCACCTTGTCGATCAGGCCGCCGACTCCGATGGGGCGCCCGACGCGCACCGGTACGGCAAAAATCTCATCCGCAATATCCACCAGCCCGTTCAGAGAAGCGGACCCTCCGACGATGACCACACCTGCATTGATGCGATTCTCCAGTCCCTCGGCCACAATCTGCCGCTTGACCATTTCAAAAATCTCCTCGGCCCTCGGCCGAAGAATATCGGAAAGCAGCGAAACCGGAATCACCCGCTTCTTCTTTCCGCCCACGCTGGGGATCTCCACGTTCTGGTTGATCATCGACGGGTCGGTTCCGCAACCGTACTGCCGTTTGATCCGCTCGGCCCGTTCCACCGGACTCCGGGTTCCGATGGCCAGATCATTGGTGAAATGATGACCGCCGGCACCGATGGTGGCGGCATAGACCAGAGCCCCTTTTTCGTACACGGCGAAATCAGTGGTACCTCCGCCGATATCGATGATCAGCACTCCCAGTTCCTTTTCATCCTGAGTCAGTACCGCCTCTGCCGATGCGATATGGGAGAGGGTCACTTTCAGTACATCGATCTTGGCTTTCTTGAAGCAGATGAGAAGGTTCTTGGTGGCCGCCTTGGAAGCGGTGACGATGAGGATGTAGACATCGAGATTCGAACCGACCATACCGATGGGATTCTTGATGTCCTCCTGGGCGTCCAGGATGAACTCCTGGGGCAGAATGTGAAGAATGTCCTTGTCCGCCGGCAGCATGATGCTGCTCCCGTGCGTGACCGCCCGATCCACATCCTCCTGGGTGATTTCCCGGTTCCGTCCGGTGATGTTGATGCTTCCTTTGGCGTTGATGGACTGGATATGACTGCCGGAAATGTTGACAAAAGCAGACTCCACCTCGACTCCGGCTGTCAGTTCCGCCTCCTTCACCGACCGCTGAATATCCTCCACCGTGGCGTTCATATCGACAATGACCCCTTTGCGGATTCCAGTTGTTTCGGTCACACCATAGCCGATGACCTCGAGGGATTCGTGCCCCTCCTCGTTCTTTATCTGTCCGATGATGGTGCATACCTTTTTGGTTCCCACATCGATGCCCACCAGGTAATTGCTCTTCATAGGGCCGCAACCTCCTTCACTTCTTCATGTTCAACGTAGATCCGGTCCGAGAATCGCATGTCCACCACCCTGATCCGGTACGGAGCCAGGACATCCATGGATCTGATCCGGATAAACCGGTTGATCTTGCTGACGAAATCACTGTCGCCGGGATAGAACAGCTCCTCATATCCCTTCAGCTTGATGACCAATCCGTACGGCTTCCTGTAAGACAGATACTCGATCCTTTGCTTCAGCGGAGTCAGTTCCCGGGTCAATCTCCCGATTTTTCTCATATCTTTTTCAGCCAGGTCCATGCAGACGATCAGGTCATCCTGCAACGCCCTGGCTTGATACAGCCGTTTTCCTTCTTCATCATAATACCAGATTCCGTCCTTGTTTTGATACTGCAGTACCGGCTTTCTCAGAGAAAAGCGGATTTCCACCACATCCGGCAGGCGACGGAAAATGGAGACTTCCCTCACCTGCGGCATCTTCAACAGCTCCTGCTGCAGCTGTCCGGCCGGCAGGCTGAGAATGTTGCCACGATATTCAGCAAAAATGCCGTTCAACACCGAACTTTCCACGTTCGGGGGGTTGACCAGCTTGAAACTCTTGACTTCCAGTCGGTCCCATGTCAGGAGAAAATGCCCGAGCCGGAAGGCCAGATAGCCGACAAGAGACACGATGACCAGTATGAACAGTACATGGGCGCCACGAATCCGGATGGTCCGGATGCGTTTCGACCGTCCGAGACTGATGCTGTTCATGCGACGAAACAGCTCGGCTTCACCGTGTATGGATGCAGTCGAAAATTCCCTCATTTGTTCTCCGCCTCCACACTCTTGGCGAAAGAATGAGCCAGGGCACTCAGGTCGCCGGCCGACAAAAAGACCAGGCCGTCCCCTTCTTTTACCGTCATTCCCAGGTTTTCCGACAAACCGGTCAGGGAATCGAAAACCAATACTTTTTTATTTTTATCCAGGCTGCGGATGTTCGCCGCCAGGGCTTCGCTGTTCACACCCTCGATCGGCACTTGTCCGGCCTGATACAGAGGAGCCAGCACCACCAGATCCGCATCGACGAAACAACGGGCGAATTCATCCATCAGCTTCTGAAGCCGGGTGAAACGATGAGGTTGAAATACTGCGATTACCCGTTTGAATCCCCCTTTTTTCATCATGCTGAGTGTCGCCTTGATCTCGGTGGGGTGATGGGCATAATCGTCAACGACCATCAGCCGATCACTGCGGTAGAGCACCTGGAAACGCCGTTGCGGAAGATAGAATTTCGAAAGCCCCTGGCGGATGGTGGCCAGATCGAGCCCGATCTCCCGGGCGGCGGTGATGGCCGCCAGAGCGTTGGCGATATTGTGCTTTCCTCCGACGTTGAGATTGATCCGCCCCATGTCGAATCCCCTCTCGATGAGATTGAAGGAACATCCGAGCATCTGAACGTCGATCTCCCGGGCGAAAAAATGGGATCGGCCTTCGACGGAAAAGGTCCGGACCTGTTTGTTGATTCTGGGCAAGAGGCCTGCGAGTACCGGGTCGGATTCATTGATTACCACGGCTCCATAGAACGGCACCTTGTTGGCGAAGCGAACAAACGCTTCCCTGAGGTTTTCAAAGGATCCGTAGTAATCGAGATGGTCGTCCTCGACATTCGTGATCACGGCCACCGTCGGATACAGGGTGAGAAAACTACCATCCGATTCGTCGGCCTCGGCCACCAGAAAATCCGATTGCCCCAGTTTCGCGCCGCTCTCCTCGGCCTTGAGCCGTCCGCCCACGACGTAAGTCGGGTCCAGACCGGCTTCACCCAGAATGGTGGCCAGCATCGAGGTGGTGGTCGTTTTTCCGTGTGTACCAGCCACCGTGATGGCAAACTTCATGCGCATCAATTCTGCCAGCATCTCGGCCCTCGGGATAACCGGAATTCCCCGCTTTCGGGCTGCGGCGACCTCGACGTTGTCGTCCTTGACCGCACTGGAATAGACCAGAGTCTCCGCTTCCTGCACCTGATCGGAGGAATGGCCGATGAACACCGTGATGCCCATGCGTCGAAGGCGGTTCACCGTTTCATTTTCACCGAGATCCGAACCACTGACGATGAAGTTCATATTGTGCAGCACTTCGGCGATACCCGACATGCCGGTACCACCGATACCGACAAAATGTATGCGTTTGATCTTGCTGTTTTTAATCATTTAAAAGCACCGTTTTCCTTTGCCGGGACACATTGAGTACAATCCCGATCATTACCAGACTGGCCATCATCGAACTCCCGCCGATGGAGATCAACGGCAGGGCGATGCCCTTGGTGGGCAAAACGCTCAGATTCACCGAAATGTTGATCATCGCCTGAATCACCAGCATGGACACCAGACCCAGCACCAGCAGATA
>CAYMND010000343.1:0-3649 GCA_964391685.1 uncultured Clostridia bacterium
TACCCGGCCGCATTTCCCGATGGGATCCAGCTGGTTGGTCACATGAATGGCCATGCGAAAATCCCCGGCCAGCCCCAGCGTGACGATTCCGTCTCTGAGAACATCCCGATTGGCATAGAGGATACAGGTGTTCATATCCAGCATGTCGTCTGCGGCGAAACCGCCCACGGCCGCTACACGCTCCTGCTGAAATACATCCTCCATGGCCGAACCGTCCTGGGAATAATCACAAAGAACGAAGCAAAGATCCGGTTTTTGCCCCAGGCTTTTTTTCAGATCATCAAGACTGCGGGCCAACAATTCTTTCGAATCAAAATTACCGCGACAACGGAACGACATGGCCGTCCGGACGCCTTCTCCCAGGTGAATGCCGAGTGCGCAGGCACCGACATCGGCCACAGTAGTGGTTTCCAAAAAACCGTCCCCGGAACAGCCGATCAGCAGGATATTTTCTTTTCCCAACACATCATAGATGGCTTCCGAGATTTCTTTCGGATTCTGATGATCCACCGATGTGAACAGAAATACAATATCCGGATCGATTGGAGCCAGTACATCGGCCAACTCGACACCGGCCCGAAATGAATCCATCTCCGTCGTAACCGCCGAAATCGCTTTCAAGATGTTCACCTCAAATACGCGATCAAACCCTCGCAACCCATTCTGACGACAATTCCCTCTCTTGCGGTTTCATTCCCCGATCCTTTTGTCTAGCTATTGAATAACGCAAATACTCCCGGTTTTCAAGTGATTCCATGATAATCATCTATTTTCGCCCCGCATATCTCCGATCACCACCGAATCCACCCAGTAGATATCGTTTTGCCGATGAAAGAAGAGGTATCGGCCGTCGGGAGAGACGCTGGCGATTCCTTCTGTCTTTGTGGCATTGATCTCCTTTCCGAACTTGACCGCACGGGTCCAGTTGCCGTCCTTTCCGAGAAAACTGACGTACAGATCGGTTTTAGCCATCCCCTCCGGTTGGGCATCGAAGAGGATAAAACTTTTGTCCGGAGCGATGAAAGAGTGGGACGCTCCTTTGAACCCATTGATTTCTGCCGGCAGATATTCGACATCCCGGTATCGGCCCTCTTTCAGTGCACTCTGGTAAATGCCGTGCTTCCCGTTCCTCATGGAAGTGAAGTAAATCGTTTTGTCTCTATCTTCGGTCACCGACATGGACCAGCCCCCGTTTACCGGACCGGGAAAATAGGTCGGCTCACCCCACCCCATGTCCGAACGATCTACGCACCATATTTCTCCCTGACCTGACAAACCAGCTGGCCTGGGTCGTTCGGAATTGAATATCACTCTGCTTCCATCGGGGCTGAAAAAGGACTCGTACTCCATGACTTCGGCAGCGAACGGAGCCCGGATCGGTCCGGTCCATTGTCCATCCTTCTGTTCCATCATCATGATGCGGTTTTCGGTTCCCTTGATGTCAGCCCGGCGAGTAAAAAGAATCGTCCCTCCATCGGGTGAAAAGGATATGGCCGCTTCCCAGCCGTTTGGCGTCGACACCAGACCCGGAGCGAACAGTTCGGGAATCCGCCCGGGACGCTTCTGCCCCAGGTATGGTTCCGCACCCGTTTGTGAATAGCCCAAGACGGCCAGTACAAGGGCGGCTGGAATAAACCGGGTGAGTGTTCTCATATCGATCTCCTCTTTTCTTTCTGATCGGCTCTATTGAATACGTCGGAGACCGTGACAGGGTTATAACCGGATCTGATTGAGGATGGATGCGGGACGGTACAATCCACCCCGCATCCGCCTCAAACTCCCCGATCAACGGGGATATGCGCTTATTGCCTCAACGGCAGGATCTTCTTGAACAGATCCTTCTCTTCTTCGATCTTCTTCTCGTTGCCGACGACGCATAGGCAGTTTTGGGCCATGACCTCATCCACCATCTTGGCAAAACCTTTCAAATCCTCGAGGGTGGTGGACAGGATTTCGTCCCGTTCCTTCTGCAGCATTTCCAGGGTTTCTCCACGAAAGTATCTCCAGACAGCGACACTGCCTTTCTGGCTGGGATTCAGGGGTCTATCCCAGTCTGAAATGGTGCCGATGATCAGGCGCCGCAGTTCCCGCTCGTCCAGGGTCAGCTCTGTCAGGAACTTTCCGGCCCCCTTGTAGTTTTCCACCGTCTTTCCGAGGTTCGGATCCCGGTAGGAGACAAAGGCCAGAAAACCACCGTTGTTCATCATGGCGTAGCCACCGTAGGCCCCACCCTGAACCCGAATGGTGTTCTGCAGGTAGATCGTTGACAGGAGTTGGTTGAGCACCTCCATTTTTCCGCTGTACTGGTAGCCCAGCTTCTTGTAGTCGTAGCCCTTGACGACATACTGAACCTTGGAAGCGTCCTGAAAACCTTCGTTCAGAGGTTCCTTGGCAAACGAGTGGGTGATGGGAACGAAATCGCTGCCGGGCAGAGTCTCGAGCATGGCCGGTAGAGTCTCTTTCACCGTTTTCAACTGTTCTTCCTGGCAGGTGACTCCGATCTTCAGCGCCTTGCGGTTGATCAGTTTCGACTGCACGGCTTTGAGCTTCTCAGCGACCTTCTTCACATCGGCCTCCCGGTTCACTTCGCAAAGGAACCGATAGTAGCCGTATCCGTTGATCAGGTCCTGATACGCCCCACTGTTGCTCATGTAGGACGCCAGACGCATTCGGGCGATGTTCAGCCCCATATAGGCCAACCGCTGCTCAAACTGGGCCTTGCTCCGCAGCAGCATTTCCCCGAGACGGGCTTCGTCGTCCCACTTGGAGAGAATCAGTTCCTGCTTCATCAGGTTCGCCATCTGGGTCAGCTTTTCCGGCATCGCTTTGCCACTCATGACAAAAGCGGGCTTGCATTTCTCGTCGTCACGGTTGACATCCAGAGTGGTCACATACGTGTAAATGCCACCGGTGTGCAGATTGATCTGATTCTCCAGATCACCGTAGCTGTATTCTTCCGTGGACATCATCCCCGCCAGTTCGCTGTAGAGCTGCAGGTAGGGAATCATGTCCTGATCGATTGACGAGGCGTCAAAATAGAGGTTGAGATAGACAATCCCCTTGGTGAAGGTATCGAAATACAGAAGATCCGAACCGGCCAGTTTATCGACTTTGAGTGGGAGATCCTCCTCCTTTTTCTCGATATCGGCAATTTCCAGCAACGGAATGGTCTTGAGGGCCTCGGGATCATCCTGCCGCTGCTGATAGGCCACCAGCTCCTTGGTCTGGGCAACGATACCGTCGATCTGCTCCGGACTCATCCTGGACTTGATGTCGGCCAGCTTCTTTTCCACCTGGAGTGCCAATTCTTTTTCCAGACCGGGTTTGGGGGTCATGACCACCGTACAGGTATGGAGATTGGTCAGCAGGATCTTCTCCACCAGCTGTTCGAAATATTTCTGATCCAGCTTGGCGCGGATGGCCGCCAGTTCCTTGTTGAACGACAAAGTGACAAAGGGATTGTCTGCAAAGAGCCATCCGGCCGAGGCCATCATGGCCCCGATGATCCCGGTGTAGGATCCGCGTCCTTCCCGCAGCTGAAATTCCTGACGATTGATGATGCCTTCCAGCATCGTCCGATCGAATCCCTTCTCCACGACTTCCCTGAGGGTATCGCGATACACCTGGTTGAACCTTTCCAGATCGGTGG
>CAYMND010000344.1:0-3632 GCA_964391685.1 uncultured Clostridia bacterium
CAAGTACCTCATCGGATCCACTCTATTCATAAAGAATTACAGTGAAAAGGAATTGAGCCCGGCCATCTCAAGAACCACCAGTATGGGGTACGACAATATGGTGATGCAGTTTTTCAAAAACATCGATCTGCTGCTTTTTTTCTACACCATGAACTGGTTCTGGAACTATTTAGCAGTCAACGATCCCCTCTATACTGATTTTCTGGGTCTGTTGTTCACCTTTCTGATCGTTTTCTTCTGGCTCATCTATACACCCAAATACATCAAACGAGCCAAATTATTGTCCCGCTCTTCGGTATATCTGGATTTTGGTGCTCATATACGCTATTCTTTTGAAGCATTTATCAAAGAGCCCAATCAACCCAACTACGATCATTTCCTATGGTTACTGGGTAAAGAGACCGAACTCAACAAGCTCCCATTACGGCTCTTCTCCTTCTTTCAGTGGCTCAAATACTCCTTTACCATTTTCTTGATTCTCGGAGTAACCGTTCTTTACATCCTGTTGAGGCTCAAGATCATCACCATCCCATTTTCTTTGTAACCGATTGCGAGGACACCTTCAGCAATTCTGTGGATCAAATTCCTGGCCCATAAGACATTGAGGGTCGCATCAATGAAAGATATATCAGAACCATCGGGAGAAAATGAAATGGGTTACGAAACCTTGAAAGATCAGCTCATCGATCAGCTGAGGCAAAGAAAAAGAGCGACCTTCAGGCTCAACAGCACTTTGTCAAAGCTCCGGCCGGACTTTCCGGAATATCCCGGTACCGAGACGTTTTACCTGCGCAACGAAACAGATCGTTTCCTGCTGGCGTTTTTCGTCCGAGACGAGGCCTGGAAAAAGGGTGAAATCTACAGCGAGAACCTGGACAACCTGACGATGTTCTACCGAAACCTGCTGCACTTTTTTCATGCCCTGAATAACGAGCTGCGAATCCCCTTTACCCTCCATGATCCGCAGCAGCATTTATCCCGCTTCGACCTGGCGGAACTGCTTGATCTGGATCCCAGGGCACAACTCGCGCTTCTGGAAGACCGAATCACCCAGCAGAATAAGATCATCACCTGCAACTTTCCGCTGATACGCCTTAGCAGAGAAATGGACTTCATCTTGCGGGATTTCTAGATTCCACAGTCTGCAAAAGAACAAAGCAGAAGCTTTCTGTTTTCCATTGGAAGATCAGTCCCCACAGCAAAAGACGTGCCGATTACAGTAAAATTCAGGCCAGGCCTTCACCGCAGATAATCTGAAAAATTGCCAATCGCATATAGGGGAATATTGATAAAATCATCGATCTGATCAAAGTTTCGCGGCGAGGTACGTAATATCTGGCGCGGTTTGAATTTGTCTGCATAAACCCGCAGGCTCTTGATGTTCCGATTTAGCCCGCTCTTCACCTCCAGGGGCACAATTTCCTGATCTTGCGCCATAACAAAGTCGACTTCGGCAATCCCTTCACTGATCCAGTAGTAAAGCGCTCCATGGGATAATCGGGCCAATTCGGAGGCTACCATGTTTTCCATGAAAGCGCCCTTGTATTCACTAAAAATCGTTCCATTATCAACCGCAAAGCGTGGTGGAATATCGACCATGGCTCCCAACAATCCACAATCCAGCAGGTAGACCTTGAACCGTTGAGCGTCCAGTTGCCCCAACAGTGGCAACTTTGGACGGGTGAGATTAACCGATTGCAGGATCAAACCGGCATTCCGCAGCCACTCCACCGCAGATTCGAATTGACTGGCGCGCCCCCCTTTGCGGACATCGCTGTATTTAAATTTTTTATTTTCCCGCGCCAGATGTGATGGTATCGAGCGCCAGATTTCACCCACCCGCACGGCTTGTGTCGGGGTGGTGTATTTGGAGAAATCCCGTTCAAAAGCCAGCAGGATATCTTTTTGAATGTTTCTGGCCTGGTTGAGGTCAGCACCTGAAACGTAGGATTGCACAACCTCCGGCATGCCCCCCAGAAACAGGTATCGCTGCAGTAAATCAGAAAGCCGGGTATGAATGAGATCCGGCAGGGGAGCACAAATTTGGTTTTCTTTCA
This sequence comes from uncultured Clostridia bacterium, assembly GCA_964391685.1. Lineage (GTDB taxonomy): Bacteria > Acidobacteriota > Aminicenantia > UBA2199 > UBA2199 > CAYMND01. The sequence continues at coordinate 2,058 of CAYMND010000344.1, forward strand.
GCATAACGAGCAATCGTTCTTCCCCCATCGCCAGCAGGAATTCGAAAAATGAAAGGGGATACAAATTCAAAAAATTCACTTTTCCAACTGGAAAACTGTTTGTTTTCCCTACACTGACCCCAAGCAGCGAACCGGCAGCCATGACATGGTACTGCGGAGCCTGTTCATGAAAATATTTCAGACTGGTGAGTGCACGGGGGCAGACCTGGATCTCATCGAGAATGATGACGGTTGTGTCGGGGTGAATCGTTTTGGCCACAAATGCCGAAATGACTTCAATGAGCCGTGTGACGGTCAAATCTCCAGCAAAAATGGATGCCAGATCCGGAGTTTCTTCAAAATTGAGATAGATAAAATCAGAATATTCGCGCCGGGCAAAATCCTTGAGCAAATGGGTTTTTCCCACCTGCCGAGCCCCCTGAAGCAGCAAGGGTTTGCGTGCCGGACTGGCTTTCCAGGTTTTCAGCGCTTGATAGACTTCGCGTTCCATGCTTCACCTCTAGCAACAGACAAAAGTCAGGATAATTTATGTTGCCAAATTTGTCAATTCCTACGTTTATTATGTCGTTATTTTTGCTGTTTCCGACAAATTATTTAAATTTCATTACAGTTAAATGTCACGAGGAATCACCTGTTACTTCCATGCCAAATTTTTAAATAAGCCGTGAAGTTACAATATCGGAAGCAATTTTCTATTATGCCAAAATCTCATCTCATTCACGGGTCTAGTCCTTTTCATCTACCAGTTCCATGTCATTCCCTTCCGGTAGTTCATTCACTACCCGGATCATTTTTGCATAGATCGCATCGGATGTAACCCAGCCGTCTGTCCCCCCGATATTGTTGCCGATCAAATAGTGGTGATCAGCAATATCCTGAATCATGTGGACAATGAAGCGCTCCTTTCTGATCCGGACCATGACCGCATCACCGACTCTCAGATCTTGCTCCGCAACAGGGCCCAAAATCACAATTTGACCATCTTCTATCACCCCTCTCATCGACCCGCCTCGATTGATCAAGGCAATTTCCTTATTTTGGGACAATTCTTTGAGTGCTGTTTTATACCATGCCATTTTTTGTCACATGCTTTTTACCGAATAACAATTAAATCAGCTGCCACCTTTTTTATTCGGTTATCTAGGAACACAAAAAAGTCTGTTGTATTATTCCCCGATGATTTTTCTCAAATCGTATATATCCTTTTCAGTTCCATCATAAAATAATGCTGCACTCGAAGGTCCTCTGAACTGTAAGCTGTTTCCCCCTGCCGTATCAAATATATCCGTTCCCACAGCGAATCCCGTCTGGGGATGGTAGAAATTTTCGATGATTTTGATGTAATCATCTTTGGAATAGGTTCTGTTGTTATTGGGTATCATATTCCTGGCCATGATCTCGGCAATCGCAGCCCGATTGTCATAAATGACCTGGTTTTTCTCTGGGCCCCAGATGTAATCCCGTTCAGCCACAAATCTGGCTGAACCGATGATTTGCGTGTACAAGTCGATGGCCTTTCCATGGGCGTCGACGGCATAGACCTCGATACTGAGTTGGGCATTCTGGTCCTCGGGC
>CAYMND010000345.1:0-3628 GCA_964391685.1 uncultured Clostridia bacterium
GCCCGAAACCGGCCGGCAGGAATGCATCTCCGTAGCCGCCAAGATTCACGAGAAACTGCGCTCCGCCGAACTGAAGTCCTCACCCGCCACCGGCGGGATCACCGTCTCCATCGGTATCGCCGTCTATCCCGAACACGGGGTCACCCAGGAGGAACTGCTCCGGGCCGCGGACGAAGCGCTCTACCGGGCCAAGCGCAACGGGCGCAACCGCACCGAAACCGCCGTTCCCGTCTGAAAAAAGACCGGGTCTTTCAGTCGGCCTGTCACACACTGCGACTGTTGGCCAGAGTCAGCCCGAGATTCCGCGCCAGATACCCCAGATCCTCCGGTCCGCTCAGAAACCGGTTCAGCTTTTTGACCACGGACTGCTGAAGCGTTTGATCCGGACTGAGGTTCAGAATGCACTCCGTCTCCTGCTCCGTCAATTCCGCCAGTCTTTCGATCCGGTTGTACGCATCCACGTTGGCCGGGCACCTCTCCTGACAGCGGTTGCAGCCCACCAGGGCGTTGTGGGCCCGGGGATCGATCCAGGAGGGCAGCGGTTCGGGCCGTTCGTTGAACAGGGTGAGGCATTTCCCGGCATCGATGACGAACGTTTCGACTCCGATGGCCCCGGTGGGGCATCTTCGCCGGCATATCGAACAATGACGGCAGCTTTCCATCATCTTCAAAGGTCTCCAGTTGTCCGGAAGCTCCCGGTTGACGTAATAGCCCACCAACCGATGGGTGCTGCCGTAATCCGGCAAAACGTAGGTGATGTTGTTCCGGCCGTATTCCGCCAATCCGCTGCGGACGGCCAGTGTCTTGAGCGGAAGCCGCGGCCCCGGATACAAGGTGGCCGTCGGGTCCCGAACGATCTCGCTTTTCACCCGGTTTTTCACATCTTCCGGATTCAAGCCGTCCAGAAAATAACCCGTGGGTGTCAGCACTTCGCAGGATCGGCCTTTCAGACGGAAGACAACGGAAATGATGTTCTGAGGAATGGCCAGAATGACCAGCGAACGGGCGTCCTTCGCCATTTTTTCCGGTTCGTAGACAAACTTGTCGATATACCCCCGAAAGATCGTATTGTCACTGATTTTGCCGTCCCGAGCGAGTTTGTGCATCCACTCCCCCAGTTCATGCACATGCTGGACCGATACCGTTTTGAACCGATACGGAAAGTCGGCGGCCAGTTTCCAGGCTCCCCGCTCCCGGGCGGGCAAACGCGAGGGGCGGGTGTAAAACAGGACACCGGCCCAGATTACACTGTTCATGAACTCCCGACGATCGATCATGTTCACCTCTTCAGTCGGGGATTCTAATCCGCCTGCAAAACAGCAGTCAATCACCGTTTCGGGTGAATGCCGTGAAAGCCGGAGAAACCGGGACAAAGCGCTGCGGCGATGAATACAGGGATACCCATGCCGGGGATCCTCTGGTATAATCGCATGTCGTCTCCTTTTGAGGTACCTTCATGACCGCAAAGAATCCGAAAAGAAAACCGATCGTCGACATGATCTACGTTCTGGCCGGAATGAGCCTGCTGGCCTTCGCCATCAGCGCCATTCTGGAACCCAACCGGCTGATCACCGGAGGCATCACCGGCATCTCCCTGATCCTGGCCCGGGTGTCCGGCATTCCCTACACCTGGCTCTATTACATCCTTTCCCTGGCCACCCTGCTGGCCACCTTCCTTTTCCTCGGCAAACGAGAGGCCCAAAAGATCATCCTGCTCTCCATCCTGTTCCCCCTGGTGCTGCTGGGCTTCAGTTTCATCGATTTCAATCTCACCCGAAACGACCTTTTTCTGGCTTCCGTCTACTACGGCGTGGTGGGCGGGCTGGGCGTGGGACTGATCCTGAAACGCGGCTATTCTTCGGGAGGCACCGATTCCATCGGCAAGATCGTTCACAAGCGCCTGTACCCGTTCATTTCCATCAGCCTGATCATCACCACCATCGACGTGTTGATCGTCATCGCCTCGATGCTGATCTACGATCTCAAGATCGCCCTGTACGCCCTGATCACCCAGTTCGTTTTTCTCAAATCCATCGAAGTGGTCCTGTACGGACTGGGCACCAACCTGATAAAGCTGGAGATTCTCAGTTCCGCCCAGCAGGAAATCGAGGAATACATCCTGCACACACTGAAACGGGGGCTGTCCAAAAATCCGGTTGTCGGCGCCTACACCCGGCAGGAGAAAATGAGGATCGTCACCGTCTGTTCGCTGCGGGAATCCATGCTCATCAAGCAGTTCATCGCCGGAGTCGATCAGAACGCCTTCGTCACGGTCATCCCGGTCAGCTCGGTCTGGGGACTCGGCGCCGGTTTTTCCTCTCTGAACGATCCGGAATGAGGCGGCCGATTTCCTTCAGCGAAATTCCAGGCCCGAAGCGGTGAAGACCATCTGTTCCGGTGTCGCTCCCAGCACCGCCTTCAAGCATTCGCGGGAAAATTCCCGGAACCGGTTCATCTGCTTCTGGTCCCCTTTTTCCTCCCCGTCCTGGTACCCGTAGCGAGCCAGCAGGGCGAAAATGACCAGGCTCTCGTAGAGTTCCTGACGCTGCCGGTCGGAATAGGACCGGAACTTCGCGTTTTTCCTCAGATTGATCTGCAGAGCGTCGCGCAGGGCTTCCAGTTCCCGGTCTCCCACCTCCTTTCGTACGGCCACCATGTATTGGCTGACCATGAAGAAGGCTGCGGCACTGGCCACATTGCGCCGGTCGCCGCCGGTGGCGATCTGGCTGTCGAACAGGTCCAGGAATTTCTCGAAAGCGGTCTCCAGTTCCTTGCGCTGCGTGGTATCATCGACAAAAACAGAGGCCAGGGAAGTCGTCGTCAGGTAGCGGGCCACCGGAGTGAAGTGAACCACCGAGGCTTCGGCATCCGCTGACTTCTTCTCCTCCGGCCGGATCCGGGTCATGTTCTTCCAGTAGAGACTGGAGCCGATGAAGCTGGATACCGGATTGTTCCAGCGGGTGCCCCACATGTCCTTGAACTGGGCCTGGACGACGACGGGAAAAATCAACATGAGAACGATCACAAGGTTTTTGGTCTTGGCATTCATGCCCGAATTCTAAGGAGAATCAGCGAAAAAAGCAAGTCATGGCGGAAGTCCTTGACTCCTTGAGAATATCCTTTTACTGTATGGGCAGATGACGGAAATCTGCAGCATTTATCCCCATTACCGCCTGGGCCGATTCGTCGACCGGCCCAACCGCTTTGTCATGAACCTGATCGACAGTGAAAGCGGGAACCCGATTGCGGCCCACGTACCCAATACCGGTCGAATGACGGAATTCCTGATTCCGGGCAACGAGTTCGCCCTGCTGCCCACCCCGGGCAACAAACTCCGCAACCGGGTCATCGCCACCCGGTACCAGGACAACTGGGTGTTTCTGGACACCGTACGCTGCAACCGCATCGTGGAAACTCTTTTGCGCAACGGAGCGTTCGAGGAATTCCGACCGGACCTGACCATCCGACGTGAGGTCCGTTTCCGGGAAAACCGCTTCGACTTCCACCTCAGCGACCGGGAGGGCGGTGAAACCTGGCTGGAGGTCAAGTCGGTCACCCTGTGTCACAACGGTGTGGCCCTGTTTCCCGACGCTCCCACCGAAAGGGGCCTGAGACATATGCGGGCCCT
>CAYMND010000346.1:0-3591 GCA_964391685.1 uncultured Clostridia bacterium
CCCCGGCTTCTACCTTTATGCCGGCAGTGCCATGAACAGCCTCTCCGCCCGAGTATCGAGACATCTGCGACGGACAAAGAAATTGCACTGGCACATCGACTACCTTCTGCCCTATGCCCGCCGGATCCGGGCCTTCCCCATCCGCACCGGACATGTCCGTCTGGAACAGCAGATCGTCTCGAGGCTGAACCGCTGCAGCTTGAATCCCGTAACGGGATTCGGCAGCAGCGATTCCCCCCACCCGGCCCACCTCTTCCATTCCTCTTCCGATCCCATGAAGAATCCCGATGTGATCCGCACCCTGTTTGACGCCTATACGACTCCGTTCAACCCATCGACCGCCCCGGATGACCGTTTCTCTCCTTTCATTGAAAGTTTCTGACATCGGCCAGATTGAGAAACTTTGCCGAAAAGGTTTTCCCTTCCCGGGAGGCCGAGTCCATGTTGACCAGGATCTTCGGCTTTTCGTCGAATACGTGGAAGGACAAAGTGATATTCTGGTCCATCACCATATCCGGATTGCCGCATACGGTCAGAATCTTTTTCTCCTTGGCGATCCGGTTCAGCTTCCGGACAGTATTGGCCGAAGTTCCCAGAGGGAAATAGATCATCTGCAGATCATCGGGCAGCGGGCCGTATTTGGGAACAATCTTCACCCGAATCCGGAATGAAGCCTTTTTTGCCGCTTCCTCCAGGAAGGCCGCAATTTCATGATTTCCGTACACCCCGATTTGGATCGTGGAATCCCGCACGGGTGCCTCGAACTCCTTGACGAAGGGAATGATCTTGACCATGAGTACCGCCTGCATTTTTTCGGGGCAGATTTCCAGCGACCAGACCGAAAAACCGGCGTACAGGAAGAGAATGAGGGCGGTTAACCGTTTCATTATCCCGGTTTTTCCGTTCATCTCGCTTCACCGCACCCGGTAACGGAGTTGAAAAACGATCTCCCGCGATGTCCCGGGATACGGCGCATGAAGACCGGTATAGGGCTGCAGGTAGCGATATCGCGAATCGAAAAGGTCGTGGATCCCCAGGCTCAGGTCCAGATTCCGGAGAATCTCCCGGAAATTGAGAGTGACACCGGCCAGAAACTCCGCCGGAAAGGCCGCAATCACGGGGTTGTCATTGTCATCCACACCCGAACAGCCGTAGCGCTTCGAATAATAGATCAGCGAGGAATTCACATTCAATCCTGGAGCCAGATGCCAGCCGGCGCTCAGACAGAGTTTGTGCGCCGGAAACCCGAGCAGCATCGATGGGTCGGCCGGTACGGCATAGATGTCCAGGTGGTTGTTCCGTGCCCGGTAAAACGAATAACTGCCGCTGAAATTCCCCCGTTTCCCTTTCAGCAGATATTCAATCTCGAACCCCCAGCTGCCGGTCCGGCCCGCATTTTCGTAATATTCCTCGTCGCTCAGCTGGTCCGCGCTGTAGGCAATGATGTCCTGGATTCCCGTGGTGAAGGCATTCAGACTCAGGGTCATGCCCGGAGTGATCTGACAACCGGCTTCGAAAGACATTTCCGTCGCTTTCTCCGAACGGATATCGTTCCCCAGGCTGATATTGGCCATACTGGGAATGCGCAGGCTCTGCCCGAACAGCAGCTTGAAATAGAAACGGTCGATGATCTTGTTGAGTCCGACCCAGGGTACCAGGGAGTCCGGATAGAGATTGTGGTGTTCGTACCGGATTCCGGCGGAAACAATGACCGGAGCGGTTCGGATGAACGACTGCAGATATACGGTGGTCCCGCTGTACTCCACTTCCCTCTCACCCTTGAAGAGATAGAGCGCCTTCGTATCCCCCAGCATTCCGCCCCGATCCAGATACCGGCTGACGCTTCCGTTGATGAAGACACGCTCACTGATGTCCCCGACAACATCCAGTGACAGTTTCAATCGATCGGCCCGGACCTTGTAGAAGAAATCCAGGGCCACGGAGTTGTCGTCTGTTGAATTCCACGGGTACTGGACGGAGTACTGCAGCCGGGGCACCAGTTTGATGTTCCTGCCGAGCGGGAATTCATGGCGGGTGTCGAAGTGGTGCGAAATGAAATCGTACCGGATGGGCAGCGACAGAACCGACTCGAAGGCGTCCTGCTGGCGGAACCCGTAATAATCCAGAATGTAGCGGGTGTTGAATCCCTTGTACTTCAGCACCAGGTTGACCATCAGAGAACTCAGCCCGGAACCGTCCTTCATATCGTAACTGCCGCCGTAGAAATCACGGAAAGTCAACTGGCTCCTTCGGCCCTGCCCTGCGGAGACGCCCAGACCGATGCTCAGTGCCCCGACTCCGCCTCCGGTGGTCAACGTGAGGCTGCGTCTGGCGAAACTCTCCGACATCTGCCCGTACCGGGCGGACAATTCGGTCTTCAGCGAACCGGGATCGATCTTACTGACAATATTGACCACGGCCAGTTCGGCGAAACCGCCGTAAATCGACGAACCCGGTCCGCGGATGATCTCAATCCGGGCGATCTGATCCAGCGGGATACGGGCTCCGAAGGGAAAGGTGGCGTAGAGCAAGTCATTGAGTTCCTGGCCGTCCAGGAGAACCATGACCTTGCCCTCATAGGCCCAGTTTCCTCTCACACCCAACCCGATGGAACTCTCCACATCCACACCGAAATCGAAGCCCGGAACCATTCGCAGCAGATCGATGAGGTCCCGGGCACCGGAATTCTCGATATCGTTTTCCGTAATCAGGGAAACGATACCCGGCGATTCCATCATCGAAAGATTCTTCTTCCCTACCGAAACGGATACCAGCCTGACCTGACTCAATTCCTCCAGATCCATCGACATCCAGCGTTCGATCTCCCGATCCTCCTGGGCGCAAAGGACGAGAACGGAACCCATGAAGAGGGAAAGCCCCATCCGAAATAGAGTCAGTCGAAAAGCCGTCCGTCTCATGCTCAACTCCTGGGCCCTTATTGTTCAAAAACACGAAAATGCGGTTCGGATCATCGCTCGATACATATATTATTATTCAAATTTTCGTATAAAACCGCGAAGAGTTGAACAATCCGATGTTTCGGCTTGACATTCCCATGCCCCTTGGGTAGAGTCGCACTGTGATGAAAAGCGATAGATCCTCCCAGCCGTCTACGGCCTCCCAACGGATCAGATCCGTCCGAATGCCGCCCATCGAACCGGTGATGCGAAGTATCCGGGACATGAAAAGCCGCGGTGAAAAAGTCTATTCCATGGCCCAGGCGGTTCCCTGGTACGGACCTCCCCTCGTGGCCCTGAATGCATGGGAAAAGAGGCTGTCCGATCCGGCGCTTCATCTGTACAGTCCCGACCCGGGTTTGATCTCGGCCCGTACGGCCCTGGCCGACGACTTCAGCCGACGCCGCCGGTTGAGTCTGGATCCGGAGACGGAAATCCATCTCACCTGCGGGGCCAGCCAGGCCTTTCTGAGTGCCCTGCTCACGGTGACCGACCCGGGTGACCGGGTCCTGCTGGTGGAGCCCTACTACTTCGATCACCTGTTCGCGGTACAGTTCTGCGGCAACATCCCCGTATTTCTGCCCATGAAGGAAACGGATCGATGGGAATTTCCCTGGGAGGCCCTGGAACGAAC
>CAYMND010000347.1:0-3587 GCA_964391685.1 uncultured Clostridia bacterium
TGCAGCAACTATGAATCCCTCTACGGCGAACCCATGTACCCCTGCCAGATCTCCGTATCCACCCACGGTGCCATGGGCGCGGCCTCCATCGCCACAGCCGACGGCCGCCTCGACGGAACCACTTTCGCCGATGCGTCTCTGTCCGCCTACCCCGGTACCGACAAGAACGGTCCCTATGCGGTGATGAAATCCGCCGCATGCTGGGATCACACCATGTCCCAGAACTCCCAGCTCAACCTCAAGCTGCACCCCTCATCGATCAAGGGCGAGGAAGGATCCCGCAAACTGATCGACATGACCCGCGCCTACATGAGAATGGGCGGTTTCCATGTCCAGTACAACGTGGTCGATTCCAAGGTCCTGAAAGACGCGCAGAAGAATCCCGGCAACTATAGAGACCTGATGGTCCGCGTGGCCGGATTCACCCAGTACTGGGTCGAGATCGGCAAGCAGGTTCAGGACGAGTTGATCGCCCGGACCGAATACGAGGGCATCTAAGCCGATATTACTATAGGAGATGAAAAATGAGTAATCAGAAATACCTTCACAAGGATTGCAGCAACTACGCCCCCATCGACGTGCGCAAAGGGTTGTGCCACCTTCACAAGAAGGAAGTACCGGCGGACGGAGAGATGTGCCCGAAATTCGAGCGCATCCCCAAATGCCGTTACTGCAAGAATTTCACCGCCGACAAGAACAAAATCGAACTCGGTGTTTGTGAAAAGTCCATGAACAAACCCAAATTCGTGGCCTACCCCGACATGGTTGCAACCACCTGCAACATGTACGAGCAAGCATAACAACCGGCTGAGTTGAAAATCAGGGAGGGGAGTAATCCCCTCCCGCTTCTAAATTAACAACCATAAGGAGAATTGTATGGAAGACTCAAAAGCTAAATTATACGGCTATATGGTGGTGTTCGCCTCCTGGCTGGCGGTTTTCAGCTTGTTCGGCTACCGGGCGACCTTCGCCATGCTGAAAGGCCCGATGAGCAAAGACCTGGGATGGACCCAGGCCCAGGTCACTCTGGGATATTCCCTGATGATGACGGTTTACGCCATTACTGCCTTCTTCGCCGGTCTGGTATTGGATAAATGGGGTACCAAACCCGTTTACGCCATCGCTGCGGTTTTCGGCGGTCTGGGTTTCTATCTGACCAGCCTGATCAACACCCAGATGGCCTATCTGTTCACCTTCGGCGTTTTGGCCGGTATCGCCACCGGTATGCTCTGGGTGACATCCACGGTTTCCGTCCGCAAATGGTATGTCGGCAAGACCTACGCCACCATGTGGGGCTTCGCCTTCGCCGGTGCCCCCATGGCCCAGTGGCTGCTGGCCGAAGTGGTCAAGGGAACCATGAAAGGCGGTGAAGCCGATGCCTGGCGCGCCTCGATGAAAATCCTGGCCGTCATCATCTTCGCCCTGCTGGTCTTCGCGGTCATTATGGCCAAAAGAAGTCCGGAAAACTACAACATGAAGCCCTTCGGCGAGATACCCGTTCCCCAGGGCGCCAAAGCCCCCCACGAATGGACCACCAAAGAAGCCTATTCCAAGTACGCCATCTGGGGCGCCATCCTCATGTTCCTCACCAGCATGATGGCCGAGTTCCTGATCTGGACTCAGCTGGTCAGCTACTGGGTACAGGACAAGGGTTGGGATCAGGTTGCCGCAATCAACGTCTACAAGGTGATCGGCATCATCGGCATCTTCAGTATGCCCATCCTCGGCTTTGTGGCCGACAAGGTAGTTGGCTCCGTCGGACATGAAGCCAAGGGACGCAAGATCATGCTGGTCATCGGTCCGACAACCGGTGTTCTGGCCTGCATCGCCCTCTTGTTCTGCACCTCCCAGGTGACTTTCATCGCCTATGTTGCCGCCTTCATCTTCGCTTTTTATTGGGCCATCGTTCCCGGCGGCGTCGTCGGTTACACCGGCGCCATCTACGGCCGCAAGACTCTGGGCAAGATCTGGGGCCTGGCGACTTTGATCGTCATGGGCATCGGTCCCTTCCTGGGATCGTTCATCGGTGGCTGGCTCAAGGATGTATCCGGCAGCTATACCTATTCGATTTACTACGCCCTCGGCTCTTTTGTCGTATCCATCCTGTTGGCCTTCTCCCTGCCCCTGAAGGCCGAACCCAAGAATTAATCTGATATGATCATATGGCGGTCCCCGACCGAAAAGGAGACAAAGATGAACAAAGACAAAATGAAAACTGAACCTGAAGTCGGGAAATCCGTCAATGAGGTTGTGGATAGTGAACCCCGGGGCCTGGTGTTCAGCATCCAGGCCCACTCTGTACACGATGGTCCGGGCGCCCGGACCACCGTGTTCATGAGCGGCTGTCCCCTCTCCTGCGTGTGGTGCTGCAATCCGGAAGGACTCTTCTCCCATCCGGTCATGCTCCACAGCGACGTGAAATGCGTCAAATGCGGCGCCTGCATATCTGCCTGTCCTCACGGTGCGATATCCATATCGGAAGGGCTTCTTTCCTTCGACCGCAAGCACTGTGACAGCTGTGTAAGCCACGAGTGCGCCTCCGTCTGCATGCACGAGGGAATCAGTGTCAGCGGGAAATACTATACCATTTCGGACTTGATGCGAGTATTCAACCGCGACCGGATTTTCTGGGGCGCCAAGGGCGGTGTCACTTTCAGCGGCGGAGAACCGCTGCTGCAGAGAAATTTCATCCTGCCCATGATGAAAAAATGCAAGGAATCCTACATCCACGTGACCATCGAGACCACCAGTTGTCTCGATCCCGACTACTTCATGGAAGCCATCCGCTACGTGGACTGGGTTTTTACCGACATCAAACATATGGACCCGGAAGTTCACCGCAGACTCACCGGAGTCGACAACCGTCTCATTCACGAAAACATTCGACGAATGGGGGCGGCCGACTGGTGGAACGGCGTTGTCGTACCACGTATCCCCGTCATCCCCGGAGTCAACGATTCCGATGAGAATATCGATGAGTCGGCTCGCTTCGTCAAAGATGCGGGGCTGGAGGTCATCAATCTGCTTCCCTTTCATCGTCTGGGAGAATCCAAGTACCGCCAACTGGGTCGCAATTACCGTTTTCTGGATACAAAACCTCCGGTTCAGGAACACATGCAGCACCTGCAAGCCCTGGTTCAAAAACATGGGCTTTTCTGCTTTATCGGATACGAGACACCGTTTTAAACCGCAACGATCCCCGTCCATAACGGAGATCCATGACACAGGAGCATCGACTATGAAAAAAACGATATCAATCTTTCTGCTTCTGATGGCCGCCTCAATGTTTCTCATTGGTGAAGAGGCTTCTGCAAAAGAGAAAACACTGAAGTTTTCCTTCACCGAACGGTTGAGGCTGACCTCCTTCGACAACAGCATCAACCTCAACGACGATCAGGCGGACACCTTTGATTTCACCCGCCACCTGACCAGTGTGGGTCTTCTCTGGACCCCCCGAAGCGACCTGGAGATCAAGGCCGCCCTGAGCAACGAATTCCGCAGCTGGCTCAGCCCCAAGAACCGCAGCAACACTTTCACCGAGATCTTTTTCGATCAGCTGTACGTAAAGTGGAAAGGGATCGGACACA
>CAYMND010000348.1:0-3578 GCA_964391685.1 uncultured Clostridia bacterium
GACCCGGAAAACCCCGGAGACGACCCGGTTGTCGGAGAAACCGCCATCATCGTGGACCATAACTGCACCGACCTGGGTTCGATTCCGGAAAACTACATCAACCTGGCCAAGGAGCAGCTCCGCATCGGCTACGGTCACACATCGCACGGCAGTCAGCTGGTCACCGGCCTGATCGCCCTGAGCCGGGGGCCGGTCATCAACGGCCGGCAGATTGACACGGTCTCTTCTCCCATTTCCTTTCAGTACTCCGGATGGGGACTGGAACCCGGAATTTTTCTCAACGATTACTGGGGTAACGCCGGCGACGCCGAAGATCTCGGATACAACGGCGATACGGCATGGAAAGACGCAACCATCTCCATGCTTGCCCTTCCGGACAACGACCGCAATGTGGTCATCTGGTCCTGGTGCGGCGGAGTCAGTGACAACGACACCCAGGGGATCAACCGCTACCTGGAGGCCATGAACGATCTGGAAAGCCGATACCCTTCCGTGAAGTTCGTCTACATGACCGGACATCTGGACGGGAGCGGCTCCGACGGCAACCTCCACCAGCGGAACGAGGAGATCCGATCCTACTGCCGCCAGTACAACAAGATTCTGTTCGACTTCGCCGACATCGAACGCTACGATCCCGACGGTCTCGATTACCTGGCCTCGGGAGCCGATGACGGCTGTTATTATCAAAACGGAAACTGGGCCGAAGAATGGATGGAGGCCAACCCGGACCATCCCTTGAGCCGCCGGGTCTCTTCATGCGACGAATGTGCCCACTCCCACCGGTTGAACTGCATATTGAAGGGACAGGCCTTCTGGTGGCTTCTGGCCCGTCTTGCAGGCTGGTCGGGCAGTGGTTCATAGAAGAAGAGGTCACGACACATGAATCCGAGCGACAAAACAATCCGGTTCGCCCCTTCCCCCTCCCGCAAAATTCCTCTGCCTTTCCTGGATCAGATCATCGAACAGGACTGCATCTGGGGGTTGCGTCACCCTGAAGGAGGCTGGGCGCTGACCGCTTCGTTTTTGTCGGACAACCAGGACGTCTACCTCTTCTGGTCCCGGCGCAGGCTGGCCTACTCTTCGGTTCAGCGGCAATGGGCGGAATTCGAGCCGGTAGCCATCGATCTACACGAATTCATGCTGGTATGGCTGGACGACATGATCGCCAGAAACACGCTCATCGGACTGGACTGGATTTCCGGGGTGGAAGGCACGGAATATGACACCCAGGCTTTCAAGAGGCGCCTTTGCCACAGGCTGAACAAGCAGAAACAGATCATCGGATGAGTTGATATCGTCACCGGGCCATCGGCACGGTTTCCCTTGACTCTGCTGTGTTGTTTTACTATGATTAGGTTTTTTTCCATGTAAACAAGGGAAGGCCGCAAGGCCCCCTATTAAAAGGAGATATACATGACACACAAGAAATCGGCAGTCGTCGCCATCGGCGGCAACTTTCTTTCGGAAGGCAGAAGCTCGGTCGAGGAACAAATGGAGCGCGCCTACAACGCGGCAAAACTGATAAAATCATTGGTGGAACACGACTTCAATGTCGTCGTCGTTCATGGAAACGGCCCGCAGGTGGGCATGGCCTATCTGCGACAATTCGAGGGACTCAAGACAGGCATCCCCGGTCAGAGTCTGGCCATGTGCAACGCCCTGACCCAGGCCGAGATCGGCACCATGCTGGAGCTGGCCATCGTCAATACCCTCAACAAGAGCAATCCCCACATCAATGTCCTGACACTGGTCAGTCAGGTGGAGGTCAACGCCGAAGACCCCGCCTTTCAGAACCCGACGAAACCCATCGGACCATTCTATACAAAAGAGGAAGCGGAAGAGCTGAAGAAACTGTTTCCCCAGTGGACCATCATCGAGGATTCAGGCCGCGGCTACCGCCGGGTCGTTCCTTCCCCGAAACCGATCAAGGTATTCTCATCCACCTCCATCGCCGACACCTTTCATACGGCCGAGGTGATCATTGCCGGGGGCGGAGGCGGCATCCCGGTGATCCGCGACGCCAAGGAAAACACCTTCCAGCTGGTGGACAGCGTCATTGACAAGGACCGCACCGCCGTACTCATCGCCCAGGCCATCCAGGCCACACATTTCTTTCTCCTCACCGGTGTGCCCAATGTCTGCATCGATTTCGGCAAACCCACGGCGAAAGCCCTGCGCGACATCACCATCGCCGAAGCCCAGAAATATCACGACGAAGGCCAGTTCCCTCCCGGATCCATGGGCCCCAAGATCGAGGCAGCCATCGCCTTCGCCTCGGGTACCGGAGGTACGGCCATCATCACCGACGCCGATTCCATCGCTCTGGCCTCTGAAGGAAAGGCCGGAACCCACGTCCATCCCTGATCCGGACGACGGAGGCAGCATGACCGGCCGGACCACCGTTCCCCAAACCGCCGAACTTCCCCGAAAAGAGATACCCGAAGAATGGACCTGGCTCAGCCGTGACCTGTATCCTGACTGGTCTGCCTGGGAACTCGACTTCAACCGATTGGGAGAACTGGCCGGTCATCTGCCCGACCTCAAAACGAACTGGACCGCTGACGCATCGGCCATGGCCGATCTGTTGGAAGCGGTAACGGCATCCGAGGTGCTGGGCACCCGTCTGTACACCTACTGCTCACTTCATTGCGACACCGAGATGTCCCGCTCGGAATACCAGGCCCAAAAGGGCCGCATCAAGCACCGGCTGACTCAGCTTGCCGGAGAACTCTCCTTCATCGAACCGGATATCGTCGATCTGGGGCATACGGCTCTTGCCTACCTGGAGCAGGAACCGCGACTGGCCCCCTACCGCCGCAGGATCGAAAACATCCTCCGACTGGCGCCGCACATTCTTTCTTTTGCGGAAGAAAGAATCGCCGCCCTGACTTCTCACTTCAGCGGCATTCCCTCTCAGGCCGCCTCACTGCTCAACACGGTGGACATCCCCGACTGGCCGCTGCGTCTCGAAGAGGAAGGGCCGATACGCCTGAACTGGCAGAGTTACACCAGACACCGCTCTTCGGCGCACACCGGTGACCGGCGCAAGGTGATGACCCGTTTCTGGCGCAAACACGCCCGCTATCGTCACAGCCAGGCGGCACTCCTGGACGGGGCGGTCAAAGCCGACTACTTCAACGCCCGAATTCACGGCTACGGATCGTGCCTGGAGGCGGCGTTGAAACCCGGCGAAATCGACACCGCAGTCTATCACACCCTCATCTCCACCCTGCGTTCCGACCGTTCTCCCCTGCATCGCTACCTGGAAGAAAAAGCTCGACGTCTCGGTCTTTCCCCCTTCCGCTACGAAGACATCTATGCCTCGGCCGTTCCGCAGAGTCGAAGGTTGTTCAGTTACGATGAAGCCTGCAGCATCATCCTGGAGGCGATGACACCGCTGGGAGAGGAGTATACCTCCCGTCTTCGGGAAGGTCTGTACGGTGGCTGGACCGACCGGTACCCCAACAAGAACAAACGAAGCGGCGCCTACTCCAACGGTTCGGTCACCGACTGCCACCCCTTCGTTCTGATGAACTACGACGGCCAGTGGAACAGCGTTTCCACCCTGGCCCACGAGT
>CAYMND010000349.1:0-3576 GCA_964391685.1 uncultured Clostridia bacterium
TACTGCCAACACAACTGGATCGCCTGCTAAAGATTTTGTCACAGGTGTTCCGGGCAGTGGTTGGGCTAATGCGAATACACCTACAGGCCAGAAAGCGCTTAGCTATAAAGATTTGCGCTATGCGGGCATTCAAAAAGACCAACGTATGCCGGAGCGTGAAATTACAGTTCGTCTGGGTGGTAACATGGAGCGCTATATTTGGACGCTCAATGGGAAGAAATATGAAGATTCTGGGCCAATTAACCTGAATTACGGTGAGCGCGTTCGGTTAACCTTCATCAATGACACTATGATGGCGCATCCGATGCATTTACATGGCATGTTTGTTCAGCTTGAAAACGGGCAGCCTATGTCCAAACTTCCTAATAAGCATACTGTGATTGTGGCTCCGGGTGACACTTATTCTGTTCTCTTAACAGCGGATGAAGCTGGTGAGTGGGCATTCCACTGTCACTTGCTCTATCACATGATGGCAGGAATGATGAATAAGGTTGTCGTTGCTAAGTTAGACACATCACAAGTGCCTGTTAAATCCTATTCTCCTAAAGCGCAAAAGATGATGGATCATCAAAAGCACTCAATGGAAAATATGGATCATGGCGCGATGGATCACAGCAAAATGGATCATTCACAAATGAACCATGACAACCATGATATGAGCGGCGATATGCCGACCATGGATCATTCAGCCCACACAAAACAACAAGACACTCAAGGAGGGCACAATCATGCTCATTAAGAAACTTATGCTCGTGGCATTATGTGCCACAACACTTTCAACCCTGGCAACGCCTGCATTTGCAGGTGATGAACATGGTGGCGCTGTCTACCACGCCTTTCGCTTGGAAACAGGTTTGGGTGGCACAGATGACGGCGCTGGACTTGCCGATTGGGACTTTGACGGCTGGATCGGTACAGATGAAAATAAGCTCTGGTTAAAATCCGAAGGCGAACGAGAAAACGGTGTCACCAATCAAGCTGAGTTCTGGGCGATGTATAGCCGCAATATCGGCACGTTTTGGGACGCACAGATTGGTGTTCGCCATGATACGCAACCTGATTCACTAACCTACGGTGTGATCGGCTTTGAGGGGCTTGCACCGTATTTCTTTGAAACCGAAGCCCATTTGTTTATCAGTGAAGATGGTGATGTGAGTGCGCGTATTCGTCAGGAAAACGAGTTCCTCATCACGCAAAAACTGATCACCCAGCCTTATGTTGAGGCAAATCTGTTTGCTCAGGATGTACCGGAGCTTGAGGTGGGTGCTGGATTGTCCAGTGCGGAACTTGGTTTACAAACCCGTTATGAGTTCACCAGAACATTCGCACCGTATGTTGATGTGAAATACGAGCGAAAATTTGGTGAAACCTCGTCAATTGCCAAAAGTAATGGTGAAGACAACGATGCGGTTGTCGGTACTGTTGGTGTGAAATGGATGTTTTAAGGAGGATGCGATGATTGAAATTATTCCAAACTGGCATCCTATCTTGGTGCATTTTACTATTGGTCTTCTAGCTATCTCAACGGTTCTGTATGCTGCAGGTTATGCTTTGAAAAAAGAAAACTTGTTGATTGCGGCACGCTGGAATTTATGGCTGGGGGCTTTGATCACAATCGGCACAGTGGCGGCCGGTTTGTATGCCTATAATACGGTTGCACATGACGGCATGTCCCATCAGGCCATGACTGATCACCGCAACTGGGCATTGCCAACGGCTGCGTTGTATCTGTTACTGGCTGGATGGGCGCTGGCAAAACAACGTGGGGCCAAAACGGTTTCTCTTGTCTTCCTTATTGCTATGCTGCTGGCCAGTCCCTTACTGGCTCTTACAGGCTATAAGGGAGCGGAAGTCGTTTATCGCCACGGCACTGGTGTGATGCGTATGCCTGAAATTCATGGCGATGGCGGTCATGGCTCTCATTCTCATGGAGGCAATGAACATCATAAAATGCCAATGCCTCACCATGGTGAAAATACAGCAAAGCCAAATCAAGAAACCAAAACCGATCAAGGTCATGATGATCACGATCATTCAACTCATAACCACTAAACCGAAAGGACGAAAAAATGAAAACTCTTACAATACTCGCAATCTCTATGCTGATCTTTACAGGAACAGCGATGGCAGAAGAAAATCACCATGGCGCGATGAACCATGATCAGCACCAAATGGAAATGATGGATCATGGAGGGCATGAGCATATGGCAGAAGCCAAATCTGTACGTCAGGTCGAAGCTTCGAAAGTCTGTATGGTCAATGACACGGTTTTTGACCGTGATCAGATTGCCGTTGAGGTGGGAGGTAAAACTTACTACGGCTGTTGCCCGATGTGCAAAGATCGTCTGAACCAAGATGCTTCAATCCGTAAAGCAACTGATCCTATCAGTGGTGCGGAGGTTGATAAGGCATCCGCAATTATCGGCGCAGATGAATCAGGCAAGGTTTATTACTTTGAAACGGAAGAAAACCTTCACAAACATATGGGTCATTAATCCAATAAAGCATAAGAGCCTTCAGTTTTATGATTGTAGGCTCTTATGCAATTTTATCGCTAATCAGCTTAATGTTCGTATCGCTTACGCCATATTGCTTTGCAAGTGTTGGCCATTTGGACAGGCTAGATTTTGTTGCATCAATAATATCCAGCGCACGGTCTTTTTTGATTTTGGCTTCATCTGCCAGTTTTAACAGATGGCTTGTATTTGGATTGCGTCCTTCGCCCATAACCATTGTGCTTTGCTCACCGCGTGGGCCAGATGAGAATGTCAGATCATAAGCCGGTGAAAGTTTCCACCCGCCTTGGCTATCCATCAAATAGCTGAAGTTCTTGGAATGATCGTCACGGTTATGTGCCAGCACGTTAAACACGGCTAGTTGATAGAGTTTTTCAACCTCACGCACATCACGGGTCAGCATGCCTGTGAGCGCAACCAAATCTTCGTAATCAAGGGATGGTGTACGGAAATCGGAATGCAACAACCCACAAGCCGTGTGCATGTGGTATCGTTTGTCGCCATCACGATCAAACCGCTTAATCGCAAAATAACCTGAGCCACGCTGCGCTGGAAAAAGATGAACATCGGGCATGGAAACACCGGCTTCTTTTGCCATCAAGGCATATACATATTCGATTGCACCGGCATCAAGGCCATCCTGACTGTTCGGGAATTTAACCATCCATGGCGCATACCCTGCGGGTAAATCATGTACACCATGAATGATATGATCCCGTTTGTCGTTTACACCAATCAGTGCTTTTGGCCGTGCGCCTGCCGAAGATCCGTTTAAGGCTATCAGCTCCGCCAATACCTCATCCGATGTGCCGTCCAAAACTTCTTGTGCCTGTGTGGCAAGGTTATCAAGGCTGATGTCGTTTTGTGTGTCGTCTGCGCTATGATCGGGTTCAAATACAAGCGCACCAAGAGCATGCGAACCCACATGTGCTAAACGATCCAGTGGTATGATATCCGCTGGCAATATTCCTTGTGTGCGGGCAAAACGATCAAACAATAGCCGTCCCCAACCATCAGGCAGGCTGTCATTAAACACACCTGGCAATCCTTCAAAAAGGTC
>CAYMND010000350.1:0-3548 GCA_964391685.1 uncultured Clostridia bacterium
ACCGGATCGGTCACCGGAACCTGCCGCCAGTTGGTCCACACCAGTTCTCCATCGGTCATCAGGGCGTCGATGTCCAGGCTGTTGACATCGACATCTTCGATGATGTTGTGCTTCTCTTTGTAGATACCGCGAAGGGTCAAAGACCAGTCTTCGAACAGTTCGCGCTCCAGGCTGACGGTGAACTCGTCCTCGTAGGGAGCGGTCGGTTCTTCGCCGTTGTAGCCCAGAATTCCGGCTTCCGGAATGGTCACGCCGTCCAGGGAGTAGATCTCCATGTTCTCGTCGACGTAACCGCTGAACGAGCCCAGTCCATTGGGATTGACCGTGGAGAAGTACTGGGTCAGCAGGGCCTCGTAGTAGCGGCCGTAACTCCCCTTGAGAACGGTCTTGCCGTCGCCGGCGAAGTCGTAGCTGAAGGCCAGGCGCGGGGCGATGTTGTTCCAGGTCATGGCGGTGAACTGCTCGGTCACCGAAGAGTTGGCCATCGGATAGGCGGTTCCGAAGTAGTCCGGAAGGAAGTAGCCGCTGGCATTTTCGTTCTGAACCGGGATGATCCCCTTGCTGTTCTCGAAACGGAAACCCAGGGTAAAGGTCAGGTTTCGACTCAGATTCCAGGTGTCCTGCAGGTAGAGGGAAATGTTCTGCATCTTCTCTTTCGAAACGTTGTCCTGGTAGAAGAAAGCATAAAACGGTTCATCGTACAGGGTATAGACATAGTAGGCCTGGAATCCGGACTGCAGGGTCGACTGGGCCCCTTCAAACTCGAGACTGCGTTCTCCGGTGGAGATATTGAGGGTGGCGCCGACCT
Source organism: uncultured Clostridia bacterium (assembly GCA_964391685.1). Lineage (GTDB taxonomy): Bacteria > Acidobacteriota > Aminicenantia > UBA2199 > UBA2199 > CAYMND01. The sequence goes on from CAYMND010000350.1 coordinate 809, forward strand.
TCCATTCGTGCTGACCGACAAAATCATCGATGAACAGGGTGAAGTCGGTTTGAACCTGCAGGTGACCGCGTTTGTAGATATCCGAATAACCCGTACCGGAATCGGGCAGGATGAGAGTGGTCATCAGATCATCGAAATAGGAGTTGCCATTCTTGGCGTTCATGGCGAAATTGACCGGTGCGGAAGCAATTTTGAGACTGCCGAAGAAGTTGTTGCTGAACGTATGGGACCAGTCGAAGTTGAAGGCGTGATTAACACCGTCCTGTTTGAAGGTGGCGCTCTCCGGCTTGTAATCGGCGGCGCCGCGGTGGTTACGGACCAGGTCGGAATAGTTGTAGGAGAAATAGATCTTGTCATTGGCACCGGGTTGCCAGGTCAGTTTTCCGTAGATGTAGGGTTCGTTCCAATCGGATGCTATTTCATCACCGTTGTAGGGGTAGCCCTGAACATACGTCTCAGATTTGATCAGGTTGTAGCTGCCGAAAAACCAGAGCTTGTTCTTGACGATGGGTCCGCCGAAAGAAACCGCGGGCTGGAAATTGAACTTTTCGCCGCTGGCGGATCCTTCCAGAACCGTCCCCTTGGTGTTGTCGCCGTTGAAGCTCTCGTGATTGTAATAGATGGAAGCCGATCCGGAGAACTCGTTGCCCCCGGATTTGGTGACCGCATTGATGATGGCGCCGCCGCTGGTGGCCTGGTCGGCTCCGACACCGCCCACGCTGACCGCCACTTCCTGCAGCACTTCCGCCGCCGGAGTGGTTCCGCGGGTGCCCACCACCGGATCGTTGGTGTTCACTCCGTCCACGTTCCAGGCGTTGTTGCGCTCGCCGCTGCCGTTGGCCACACCGTTCTGAACCCCGGGAGTCAGGGAGAAGATACCGGCCAGATCCCGATTGCGGGTGGGAATCGACTGGATCATCTCGGTGGAAATGTTGGTGGTCTTGGCGGTGGCCTGAACATCGATGGTCGGAGCCTTTCCGGAGACCTCGATGTTCTCGGTGAGGGTACCGAACTCCATGGCCACATCGAGGTTGGTGGTACCGCCCACATTGACCGCGATACCTTTCCGGATCAGGGTCTTCATCCCTTCCAGGGTGAAGGTCAACTCATAATTGCCGGGAGGCAGGTTGCGGAAGCGGAAAGCGCCCTCTTCGTTGGACACGGTGGTCATCTTCTCGACGACGATGGCCGGCGAACGAAGCTCGATGGATACGCCGGGGATGGCGGAGCCGTCCTCGGCGACAATGCTGCCGCTGATGGTTCCGGTCTGGGTCAATTGGGCATTGAGCAGTCCCAGGCACAGAAGAATCATAAAGGGAAAAACCAGTTTCTTGATCATATAACCTCCTAGAAAATGTTGTTACTACCGATTAGCAAGGGTTCATCCAGGAGATTTTAAAAACGCCGGTACATTTTTGATTTGAAACTGAACTGGGATCGAACTTTTCATTTCGATGATAAAAAACAGCGGAAAACCGGCGAAAATATTCCTTCCTGCTGTGTTTCCAGGAGTTGTAATCCAAAAAACCGTAGGCTACGATCAAAAAACAGTATTTCACACCGATTTCCAAGCGGAAAAACACTCAAAAAAACAGAAAATAAATCAGATAGTAAAAAAAAATATTTCGACCTTTTTTACGTATCATAATGCAGTCTCACCAGACGATCGGATTGAGAAAATATGGAGGAAGCATGAAACGTTCGATTTTGGTTTCAATTCTGATGGTTTTTTTATCCCTTTCAAGTGTTTTGCTTAACGCCGGTAATGCTGAAGCAAGCAGAATGAACCCGGCCCTGCTGGTCATGGATGTTCAGAACGCCTATCTTCCGTACATGTCAGAGCAGGACAAGAAACAAGGCATGGAAATGATCAACTACACCATCGCCCTGTTCCGTCAGAACCATTTCCCGGTGATCCGAATCTACCACACCGATCCGGCCCGCGGTCCCCAGGAAGGTACGGAAGCCTTCGCATATCCGGATACCATCGCCGTAAAGAATGACGATCAGAAAATCGTAAAGCATTTCGCCAACGGTTTCAAAAAAACCGATTTGGATAAAATCCTAAAGGAAAAGGGCATCAACACACTGTTTCTTTGCGGACTCAGTGCCACCGGGTGCGTGCTGGCCACCTATCACGGCGCTTATGATTTCGATTACAAGGTCTTCATGGTCAAAAACGCCCTGATCAGTCATAACTCCGAATTGACAAAAGCGGTTCAGGAGATTTGCCCAACGATTGATTATTACGCGCTGAAACTTTTGCTGGAAAACGCAAACAATTGATTTTTTGGGATAATTGGGATGAATGGAAAATCCTGCGGCAGGAAGACGATTCAATTACATCGTGTCTTCCTGTCCGCAGGAAATTAGGTATACCACCTAAAAGTTTTTGCATAATAAAAAAGCAAAAAATTTGCCATTCAGCAGATCTTTCTTTTTCCAATGGTTTATGCAAGCACATTTCCGGGATGAATTGCAGCAATAAACGCATATAAGAATTGTATTAGCATTTTTAAACAACTGAAATGATCCCCCATCAAAAGGAATTTGTAATCCAAAAATCCGTAGCGTACCATCGGAATTTTTGAACTGAGGGAGGAAGGGAAACGCCCGGGGACCCCGACTGGGGCCCCCGGAACTAAATCATTCAAATCTGATGGGCAAGATCAGTTGAAGTCGATGCGGGCACCGATGCGCAGATAGAACGGATCGGTGATGGACGTCATGGTGCCGAAGA
>CAYMND010000351.1:0-3546 GCA_964391685.1 uncultured Clostridia bacterium
CAGCGTCAGACCTTTGCTGAGGTCCATTTCACCGATGGCCCTGCCGGACACCGAAATGGCCCAGACCGTCAGTCCGACGATGAGAACCAGAAAACCAGCCGACACGGGTGCTACAATTTTAAATTTGAGACTGCGCTTCATCGATTCCTCCGAAAAAAGTCAACTTTCGGCAGCCCGACCCTGCCACGGCTGAACCCGGGCGAAACCATAAATAAATAAAAGAAAAACCGGAACTTGTCAATGATGATTTTAAATAAGATTGCTTTTGGGCAAATCGAGGGTTTTCAGTTCCAGAATAAAGGTTTCCAGCAGCAGATATGCACTGGCCTCGCCGGCCTGTTTGCTTTCGTAATCGAGCTGATAGAGAAGCTTCAGGATCCTGCGCATATGGGTCTCGGAAACGGTGGAAACCATACGGAGAAACCGATTGAGAATGAAAGGAGGCTGCTTGAGGATCCGGCCGATTTCCTGGCTGCCCACCCGGGATTTCTGCAGCATCTTGGCCAGGAGCACCTTGTTGTAGTGGGTGACCAGCGTACCGACGATCACCGGCGGTTTGACACCGCTGATCACCAGGTATTTCAGAATCGACATATACCCCTTTACATCGAGCTGTTCCACGGCATCGATGAGATCCCAGATGGAGTGGGTGGTCATACCGGTCACCAGTTTCTCCACATCTTCCACTGCCACCTCCTGACCCGGCGGAACCGCGGCCAGCACTTTCGGCACGTGGGGCAGAAGGCGCAGGGGCTCATCGGCCCAGAGTTCGAACATCCGGTTCATGGCCACCGTACCCAGTTTGACATCGGCATATTCCGCCTGTCGCCGGATCCAGGTCTCGATCTCCCGTGAGTCCGCCTTATCCAGATCGATCCAGATCAGAGGCAGAGCGGCAAGCTTTTCGGCCAGGGGATCCAGCTTCTGCTTTCGGAACAGTTTGAAATCATCGGGTGAAAATTCCAGAGACTGGTAGACAATGATCAGGGTATCGGGGTTGGGCTTTTCCAGGTACCGAGTCAGCAGGTTGATCTCATCCGCATTCGGAACGGCCTTGCTTTTGTCCCGCAGAATGAGCACCAGAACCTTGCGGTCCTGGACGAAGAAACTCGCGCTGCCGGCCTCGGCCAGCACTTCATTCCAGGAGACGGATTCCTCACTGTCCTGATAATAGCGGAAAAGATTGAACTGGGTGACTTCTCCGAGAAACTGTTTCGCCGCCCAGCCGATGATCCACTCCCCCACGAACTCGTAATATCCCGACAGCAGCATGACCGTTTCCGACGGCAGTTCGCCGCTTCTGCTGTTGAGAAGACGAAAGGCCGGGGTCCGCTGCATCAGAATTCGTCGAATATCAGGGAAAGAAGCCCCAACGACATCTGCTTGGATATCCGCTTCAGGGTGTCGTTCTCCATGGAGAAGAAGTTCCCCTGATCGGTCTGATAGACATCTTTGTAGCTGAGACCTTTCTGCTCGTACAGAAGGCGGGTTTCCCGGTTGTCGATCAGACGAATGTCCACAGACACCTTGATCTGATATCGGGCCGTACCGCCGCCTTCAAAGAGGTCCACCGGGGCCACATCAAATGAGCGCACCTCTCCTTCCATGACCAGATCGGCGGTCATCTCGTCGGTGACCAGGTCCAGTCCGCTGCGACGGACGACGCCGTCCCGCAGGCTTTCGGTGATGAAATCGGCCGCTTCGGGAGACGTGCTGCTGTTTTCGAACACCGGTACGCAGATCGTCCGGGCATCGTCGGGGATAATCGACGCCCCCCTTCCGGCCAGACGGTAACCGCAACTCCAGAGAAAAGGCAACAAAAGCAGGATTATTAGATTTTTTTTCATTTGACTACGAAACTGATCATCTTGTCCGGAACATAAATCGTCTTGACGATCGTTCCTCCCTCGAGATGTCCCCGGACCTTTTCCAGATCCCGGGCCCGCAGGGAAGCCTCGGCCTCATTCAGACCCATGGGTACGACCAGCTTGTCGCGGATCTTGCCGTTGATCTGAACCATGATGTTGACCTTTTGTGAATCGATCAGCCCCTGATCGTACTCCGGCCAGGGCTCATTCTCCAGCAGGCTTTCGTTACCCAGCCGGAACCAGATTTCGTCGGCGAAATGCGGAGTGAACGGGCTGAGAAGACGCAGCAAAGTTTCCAGAGAGTAGCGCAGGAGTCCGGGTTCGGCGGAAAGGGATTCCTCGGCAGAGCTGAGCTGATTGAAAAACTCCATCATCGCCGCAATGGCCGTATTGAGATGGAACCGGTCCTCTATGTCCTCCCCCACCTTCTTCACGGTCCGGTGAAGCTTGACCAGCACTTCACGGCCGGCGGGGGAACCGCTTTCGGTCCGGGAATCCACAGCCTTCAACTCGCCCTGATGGCGTTCGAAGAAGGACCAGACCCGCTGCAGAAAGCGGTGACACCCCTCGACTCCCTTGTCGCTCCATTCCAGGCTTTTTTCCGGCGGGGCGGCGAAGAGGGTGAACAACCGGGCTGTATCCGCACCGTATTGCTCGATCAGGGCGTTGGGGTCGACAATATTTCCCTTGGATTTGGACATTTTACTGCCGCCGAGGGTGACCATTCCCTGAGTCAGGAGATGCGGAAAGGGTTCATTGCGGTCGGTCCAATGAAAATCCCGGAAGAGCTTACAGAAGAACCGGGCGTAGATAAGATGCAGAATGGCATGCTCGATGCCGCCGATGTACAGGTCCGCGGGCATCCATTTTTTCGCCTCCTCGGGATCGAAAGGCAGCGTCTCGTGCACGCCGCAGTACCGGAAGAAATACCAGGACGAGTCGAAAAAGGTGTCCATGGTATCGGTCTCCCGTCTGGCCGGAGCCCCGCACCTGGGGCAGACCGCCGTACTGAAAGTCGGATGTTTCTCCAGGGGAGAACCGCCCTCGTAACTGAATTCCACATCCTTCGGCAGCAGCACCGGGAGGTTTTCCATTTTCTCCGGTACGACACCACAGTGATCGCAGTAGACCATCGGTATCGGAGTCCCCCAATACCGCTGCCGGGACACACCCCAGTCACGCAGCCGGATCATGGTGCGCAATTCTCCCAGGCCTTTCTCCTGGAGAAGCCGCCCCATGCTCTGTACCGCATCATCCGAGGAGAGTCCGCTGTAGGGACCGGACTGAATCAGGAATCCCTTGTCGCTGCGGACTTCGGTGACGCTCTCCTGTGCGGGGGTATCGATGGCGGGCACGATGACCTCCCGGACGGACAGATTGTATTTCCTGGCAAATTCGAAATCCCGGCTGTCATGTGCCGGTACCGACATGATGGCTCCGGTACCGTAATCCATGAGCACGAAGTTGGCCAACCAGATGGGCAACTTTTCGCCGTTGAACGGATTGACGGCGTATTTCCCGGTGAAAAACCCTTTTTTCTCGACTTCCTCGCGGCTGCCGATCCGGTCCCGCTCGACCTCCCGGATAAACTCTTCCGCCGCCGCCCGGTCGGGATGATCGCACAGCAGAGTCTCCACCAGCGGATGCTTCACCGACATGGCGAAGAAGGTGGCTCCGA
>CAYMND010000352.1:0-3530 GCA_964391685.1 uncultured Clostridia bacterium
ATGGATGCGTCTCCGGCTTCATCTTCTGACAAACAAAGAATATATCCTGATGATTCATTTTTCACAAAATGAACGCAGGAAACCGCCACCCGTATCATGCGTATTGATTTGCAGGATCGTGTTCGGGTAAAATAGATGATGCTGAAAATGTTTGGAAAAGAAAAAAAGATCAAGCAGAAGAAAGAACCGCAGACTTTCCGCACCTACTTCGAACTCTTTTGTGAAACACTGGTGTACGTATTCTTTGTCATGGCCTTTCTGCTTCAGTCCTTTGTCATCCCCACCGGATCGATGGAGGACAACCTGCTGATCGGCGACCATCTGCTGGTTGATAAATTTTCCTACTCCCAGTCTTTCGGCAGCATCGACGCTCTCCTCTTCCCCCAGCTGGAAATCAAGCGGGGCATGATCGTCACCTTCAAGTCTCCGGTGGAACCCGAAAAGGAATACGTCAAACGGGTGATCGGTCTACCCGGAGAACGCATTCGCGTGGAGAACAACGTCGTCTACATCAACGGCTCCCCGCTGCAGGAAGATTATACATACTTCAAAGGCATCAGTTTCGGGCAGTACCGGGGTGAAAACATGAACGAAAGGGAGATCCCGGCCAACAGTTATTTTTGCATGGGAGACAACCGCTGGAACAGTTCCGACTCGCGATTCTGGGGGCCGGTGCACCGGGATCTGATCGTCGGCAGGCCCTGGCTGATCTACTGGTCCTACGAATCGGACCGGGAAGAGTACGTAAACGGAAACCTGTTCACCAAAATCAAGGATCTGGCCCTCACAGTGGTCCATTTTTTCTCAAAAACCCGTTGGGAGCGCACCGTCATGCTGGTTCGCTGATCCCATAAAAAAGGAAAGAACATGAAAAAAACAGCCCTCATTACCGGCATCACCGGGCAGGACGGATCGTACTTGGCTGATTTCCTCCTCGAAAAAGAGTACCGTGTCATCGGCATGGTCAGACGTTCCAGCAGCGAAAGATTCGACCGCATCAGCCATATCCGGGACAAGATTGAGATTTTTCAGGCCGACCTGCTCGACCAATACTCCATCACCAGACTGGTCGAAGAGGTCCGCCCCGATGAAATATACAATCTGGCCGCAATGAGTTTCGTCCCCACCTCCTGGACCCAGCCGGTTCTGACCGCCGAATTCACCGCCGTCGGTGTCACCCGGATGCTGGAAGCGGTGCGGTCTGTGGACCCAAAAATCCGTTTTTACCAGGCATCCTCATCGGAGATGTTCGGCAAAGTCAAAGAGATTCCCCAGACGGAGAATACCCCGTTTCACCCGCGCAGCCCCTATGGTGTGGCCAAGACCTACGGGCACTGGATTACCGTAAATTACCGGGAAAGCTACGACATATTCGCTGTTTCCGGCATTCTTTTCAATCACGAATCTCCCCGCAGGGGACTCGAGTTCGTCACCCGCAAGGTCAGCAACGCCGCTGCCAGAATCAAGCTCGGTTTGGCCGACAAACTGCCCATGGGTACCTTGGAAGCCAAACGGGACTGGGGCTTCGCCGGCGATTACGTTCAGGCCATGTGGCTCATGTTGCAGCAGGACAGCCCCGATGATTTCGTAGTGGCAACCGGTGAAACCCATTCGGTGAGAGAACTGGTGGAAATCGCCTTTTCCCACGTCGGCCTCGACTACCGGGATCACGTCATTCAGGATGAACGCTTCATGCGCCCCGCAGAAGTGGACCTGCTCATCGGCAATCCGGAAAAAGCCAAAAACAAGCTCGGCTGGATCCCGAAGGTGAACTTCGAGGAACTGGTGCGCATGATGGTCGACGCCGACATCAAGAGCCTGCAGAACGGAAAATAAACATGCCTCACTACAAGGAAAACCGGCCCTGGGGCTCTTTTGAAATTCTTTTTGAAGAGAGCGGTCTGAAAGTCAAGCGCATCACCGTGCACCCCGGCCAGCGCCTATCACTTCAAAGTCACGAACAACGACAGGAAACGTGGACGCTTCTTTCCGGCCGGGCCGAAGTGGAGCTGGACAACGGCGTCATCATCTGGTTGCCGCGTCAGAGCGTCTTCATTCCCAGCAAAGCACGACACCGGGTGAAAAACACCGGCAATGAACCGGTGGTGTTTGTCGAAATTCAGGAAGGGGCTTACCTCGGTGAAGACGATATCGTCCGCTACCAGGACGATTATCAGCGTAGCTGAAAGACACGACATTTCCTGAACGGATTGCAGCCAGCTTCCAATTTGGTTAAAAAACCAGCTTTTGCGGTGTTTCATACGCCAGCCGGATGAAACCCTTTTGACATTCGATCCTATTTTTGACACAAAACAGTATTCAGTTTGAAAAAACATCAATAATTTTTTTTTCGTTATAGTTGAAACGATTTCGTTTTTTTCTGTATCTTACTCCTATGATCACAGTCAAGGAGAAACCATGAGTTCATTCAATTATATCGACGTGTTGGTCCGCCTGTTATACAACAGTATAACGACTTTCCTGATCATTCGTTTCATTTACTTCCCCCGGGAAAGAAAACAGGAATACCTGTTCACCTTTCTGATTTTCAACCAGATGATCTTCTTCGTCTGCACCTTTCTCAAGTACATCATGATTGACCTCGGTTTCGCCTTCGGCCTTTTCGCCATCTTCAGCATCCTGCGGTATCGCACCGAAGCCATTCCCATCCGGGAGATGACCTATCAGTTCCTGGTCATCACACTGGGTGCGCTGAACGGACTCGTCAGCCATGGCACCTGGCACCCGGAACTGCTTTTTGTCAACGCCTTCATTTTCAGCCTGGTATTCATTCTGGACGGCAGAACATTCAAGAGAATCGGGTACAGCCAAAGCATACGCTACGAAAAGATCGAATTGATCAAACCGGATCGCCGGGAGGATCTGATCACAGATCTCAAGGCCCGTACCGGTCTCGATATTACCCGGGTTCAGATCTGCAACATCGATTTCATGCGCGATTCCGCAGACCTCATCGTCTTCCATCAAAACAGGTGAAATACATGAAAAAAATCATCCCATTCCTATTCCTGTCTCTTCTAACCAGCCTTCCTTCCTTCGCAGATGACAACGCCGTCCAGTTCTGGCAGATATTCGACTTCGACTGGAAAGCGGACGAACGCCTGACACTGGGGCTTTCCAAGCAGCTACGGTACGAAGACACCCTGACCGCTGTGGAATCGGACATCACGGATGTCGGCATTGATTACAAAATGGAGAAGTGGCTTACCCTGCAGGGTCAGTACCGGTTCAACGCCAGAGGAGATGAGAAAAGAAACCGCTTCCTCGCAGGCATGGTAATCAAGTTCGACTTCGGCAGCATGAGCGTTTCCAACCGGACCCGGTTCCAGAACGAACACATCACCTCCAGCGAAGAATCCGACACCAAGTGGGTTTTCCGGGATCGGCTCCAGTTCAGCTTCTGCCGGCACAAGAAATTGCAGCCTTTTTTCGGTGGCGAAATTTTCCTGGGTATGAACGAAGAAAGCAAGAGCGAAAACAAGTTCCGCCTGACAGGAGGAATCGACTAC
>CAYMND010000353.1:0-3522 GCA_964391685.1 uncultured Clostridia bacterium
TCGAAGATCCGGGGACTCAGATCGGTGTCGGAGAAACACGGTATACCTATACCCATTCCGCCTACTCGACCTATCATTTCTTTTCACACTTGGACGACATGTCTGCGGCGGCCGTCTCCACCCTATACGAAATCCGCCTGCTGAATGAAGGCGGGCGACTCTTGCGGACGATCCGCCGTGAGGAGAAAGCGACACGCTTCAGCCTTGACGAACGACGGGTACTGGAGCGGAGTATCGACAAGATCGAGAACTGGTCGACGGATGTGAAAAACCGGTTTAAAAGCAGGATTCCGGACCGGCGCAGCTATATCTCTCAGATTCGTCTTTCCCCCGGTCGGCTCTGGGTGTTTCGTGTCGAGTCAGACATTACCGATGAGAACGCCCCGGTCGAGGTCGACCTGTTCAAAACGGACGGGACATTTCTGGGTCGTTTCAGTCTGCCACAGATTCCCTACTGCATCGGCCGGGAACGCATGTATCTTCCTGGTGGTGAGGGCAAGGACATCCTGCAGCTGGCGGTCTGCCGCTACAGGATGATGGAGTAGAGAAAAGCCTCTTCGGTTCGGTTCGAATGTCGGCCTGATATGATTGCCGTCAGAGTATATTACATTTTCTTCCGGCGGATGCGGGAGATCTCACGGACTCCGTCGACTGCTTTCCGAATGTGTTCCTCGGTGTTGAAAGGGCCGATTCCGAAACGTACGCTGCCGTGGATCTTGTCGGTGCCCAGGTGCTCGTGAACCATGGGGGCGCAGTGCAGTCCGGTTCGGCAGGCGATGTTGTGTTCCACATCCAGCAGTGTGCCCACGTCGGCGGCTTCGAAACCCTCTACATTGAAGGTGAGTACGGCGATGTGATCGGTCAGGTCGTCCTGGCAGTAGAGGGAGACTCCTTCGATCTCCGCCAGACCGTTCCGGAGCATTTCGGTCAGTTTCATCTCGTGTTCGAAGAGCTTGTCCATTCCCTGTTCCTCGATCCATTTGACTCCGGCATTGAGCCCGGCGATGCCAGTCGTATTGGGGGTGCCGTATTCCAGACGGTAGGGATACTCGTTCAAGTGGGTGCGAACGGCGGAACGGACTCCGGTGCCGCCGGCTCTCGTATGCCGGACTTCCACCCCTTCACGGACATAGAGCCCGCCGATGCCCATGGGGCCGAGCAGCGACTTGTGGCCTGTGAAGGCGATGATGTCCAGGTTGTCTTTTTCCAGGTGTATCGGGAGCTTGCCGGCGGTCTGCGAGGCGTCAATGAGGAAAGTGATACCCCGTTCACGGCAGAGTTTACCGATTTCACGGATGGGCTGTACCGTTCCGATGACGTTGGAACCGTGGTTGACCGCCACCAGTCGTGTGTTTTTTTTGAAAAGCTTCCGGAAGTCGTCGGGATCGACGAAGCCCTTCTCGTTGAACGGAACGTAATCGAGTTCGATCTGATGATCCTGCATCAGGTGATAGAGGGGGCGCAGAACCGAGTTGTGTTCGACCAGAGTGGTGATGGCGTGATCCCCGGGCTCGAGGCAACCGGCGATGGCCAGGTTGAGAGCATCGGTGGAGTTGTAGCCGAAACAGAGTCGGTTGGGATCAGTGCCGCCGAAAAAGCCGGTGAGTCGTTTCCGCGTCTCCTCCACCACCATTCCGGCCTCCATGCACAGATCGTAGCCGGAACGGCCGGGATTGACGGCATATCGGCGGGCGAATGTGTTCATCGTGTCGTAAACCACTTCCGGCTTGGGGAAACTGGTGGCTCCGTTGTCGAGATAGATGATGTCGGTCATGTTCACCTCTTGGTCAGATCATCTCGAAATCATTCTAGGTAAGGAGATTTTCTGAGTCAAAGGCCAATCTTCAGGAAAATCGGCCAACCAATCGGCTTGAAGCGGACTGGAGTGTGAATTGATTTGACAAGATTGTTGGAAGTAAACCATTATATATTTCAAGCAACAATAAAGCATGAAATTGAAATTTCGCATGATTGTGGGTGGGCTGGCTGCCGTATGTATTCCCTTCATTCTGGCGGGAACCATTGTCTACATCCATTTGTCCCATTCCCTGCTGGACATGTCGAAGGAGAAGGCTGGACTGATAGCCCGGGATCTGGCAGACTACATCGATATGGTCCTCGGTCAGGAGATCCGGCTGGCTGAATCCATGGCCGCCGATTTCGAGATCGTCGATGCCGTTGCCGAAGGTCGTTACCAATTTGTGCAGAAAAAAATGGAAGCGGTTCACCAACGGATCGGTGCCTCCTTGTACACCTACTTCCTCCTGGATCGGGACGGGATTGTGAAGGCGGATTCCATATTCCAGCGGGAAATCGGCCTGGATTTGTCGGAACGTCAGTATTTTCGTAAGGCCATTGCCGGAGAGGTCTTCGTGGACGGTCCGCTAGTCTCCAAGGCGCCCTCTTCAGTCGGTGAAAAACTGGTCATTGTTTCGGTTCCGCTTCGCAGGGGCGACGAAAATATCGGAGTCATCGGGATCCTGTACAATATGGAGTACATTCTGGGTATCCTATCCCGGGATCAGAAGAACTTATCCGGTTTTGCCTACCTGACGGATGCACAGGGCCTCGTTCTGGCTCACCCGAACAAGGGCTATATACTGAAACTTCAGATCGCCAATAACCCCGGATCCAGGGAATTGATGCAATTGATTCGTTCCGGTGAGGAAGGTGTTGCAAGCTACGAATTTCTGGGCACGAGATATGTCGCCGGGGTGAAACACATGACCCGGGCCGGTTGGACTGTCGTCTTTGCCCAGAACTGGGACGAGATCATGTTGCCGATACGAAGGATCTTAGGTACTCTGTTCTTCAGTGCGATGGTGTTTCTACTGATCACCATGACCATCATTATCACCGCTTCCAACCGCATCAGCACTCCGATCCAGCGGATGATGGCCATGATGAGGCAGGTCACGATGCATTCCCGCGAACTCATCCTGCAGATCGGGCTGGACCACCGGATTCTCTTCGCCAACCCTGAGTATGAAAAGGTCAGCGGCCTCAAGGCCGAGGCCATTGTCGGCTCTGAACCGGATCTCGAAAATGCAGCCGGGATACCCCCGGTAGAGATCTGGACTTCTCTCGAAGCCGGGAATTCCTGGACCGGCAGGCTTTTGCTGAAAGGGGGCGGAGCGAATACATTGACGCTATACGTCATGCTGATTCCGATAATGGACGATCGAGGCGTCGTCCAGGGCTATCTCGAAATCGGCCGGGATATCACCGAGGAACTGTTGTCGGAAAAACGGCTTGCTCAGGCCCAGAAGCTTGAGGCCATAGGTACCCTGGTCGGGGGCATCGCCCACGATTTCAACAACATCCTCAGTGGGATTATGGGCTATGCCGAACTCACACTGCTCAGGAAGGATTCACCGGCCGATACCGAGAAAAGCATCCGACAAATTATAAAGGCGTCGGAACGGGCTCGTGATCTGATCGGCCAGATCCTCACCTTCAGCCGGCAGTCGGAAGTGGAACTTCGGCCCATTCAACCGAAAACGATCCTGAAGGAGGTGTTGA
>CAYMND010000354.1:0-3489 GCA_964391685.1 uncultured Clostridia bacterium
AGAAAGAAGGCAATGGACATCCAGACCCAGAGATCCTTCCAGCGGAAGCGCAACAGGAGAAACAGCAACGCCCCCAGCACACCCAGCATGACCACCGGTCCGAAACTGGCAGCGAAATCTTTGAAATAGAGGGGAAAAGCGATCACACTCTTGTCGTACAATTCGAAGCTGAAATACAATTCGTTAACATAGGAAAAAGCCGCCTTGATGTTGCCGATCATGTGGACCAGCCAATTGGGCGCCCCGATGAAGAAACCGAGGAGAACCCAGCCCGCCAGAGCAAAAAGAGATTTCAGGCAATTCCACATTCCCGAACGCCACTTGACCATGGTGACCAGAAAAACCAGAAGCGGAATTTCGACGGCCGCCTGAAACTTTGCAGCAATCGCCAGTCCCGTGACCATTCCCAGCATAAAAAGTGTCTTACTGTTTCTTTCTTCCCAATAGAGCAGTATCAGGTAAAGCTGCGCCGTAAAGAGGAAAGCCAGAAGCGAATCGACTTTCAGAATGTGATTGTCAAAAATCAACAGCGGATTGACCGCAATAATGAACGCCGCCAGCAAACCGACCCGGGGCGAAAAGAAACGCTTCCCGATAAGATATACCCAATAAATCTGCATCATCCCGAAAAACGTCGAAACCAGTCTCCCGATGGACATGACAATTGTTCGTCCAGTTTCGCTGGCCCATAACTCTCCGCTGTGGGAGATCACCCCGAAAAAGGAGAATACCGGGCCGTAGATCTGTGACAGGGCGTAGTTGATGTATTGAAAAAAGGGAGGGTAATAATGAACCGGAAACAGTACGCCGGACATGTGACGCAGCCACCCGAAGATGGTATCTTCGTCGGCAACCAGGAAACGTCCCCACTGTTGCAGGCGGAGCGCCAAGGCCAGCAGAAGAATTCCTGCCAGCCAGAAATTCTTGTTATTTTTACCCTTTTTCAGAATCAGGTTCATCGATGGACACCTTCTTCATTTTTTCCACTTTTTCAGCCAGCAAGGCCAGTTCCTGAACCAGGCGCGACTGTTCTCTTTTCACCCTGGTTAAAACCAGGGAAAAATGAAGACCGATCAGGACCAGGGCCACAACAACAAAAGCCAGGATCAACGATGGTGGATAATAGACACCGAACCAGTCTGCAATCCGATTGATCTCCAGGCGAAATACAGAGAAGAAAAGCATGCCCAGCGACACAAAAAGCCAGATGAATGCGTAACGCTCGTAGAGACGCTGTTTGCGAATCAGATGAACAATGAATCCGATCAAGATCAGGCTGACCAGAATCATCAGCCATTGGATGTTATCCAGAGACATTTCTCCCCCTGCTCTTCTCAATGAATGTGGCCAGAATCACCTTGAGGACATAAAAAAAACTCACCCAACCGCTGATGGACGACCGACCTGCCTTTCGCGGAGCCATGATGACTGCCACCTCGACGATCGTGCAACGGGCATTGACTGCCATAATCAATTCTTCCGGTTCGGGGTAATCGGTAGGATACCGTTTTCGAAACAGGTTCAGGGCCTTTTCGGAATAGCCGCGGAAACCGGATGTCGGATCGTTGATCCGGAGACCTCCATTCAGGAAGTGACACAAAACGGAAATCAGGCGGATGCCGAACCGGCGAAGTCTCATTCCCTGAAAACCATCCCGGCGAATGAACCTCGAGCCCACAACAACATCTGCGCCGTCATTGAGCCCCTGCACGACTGCATCGATGTCCTGTGCCCGATGCTGCCCATCGGCATCCATGCGGACCACGTAACGGTATCCGTGTCGCAAGGCATAGAAAAAACCGGTCTGAACCGCCCCGCCGACTCCCAGGTTCACCGGCAGGGAAACGACACTGGCCCCGGCTTCCCTGGCTTTTTCAGCCGTCCGGTCCATCGAACCGTCATCCACCACCAGAATGTGGGCCGAAGGCAAGGTATCTCGGATGTCGGCAACGGTAGATAAAATATTCGATTCCTCGTTGAATGCCGGTATCAGGATTAAACAGTTATCAATTACTGACAAAAAACCACCTTTTCAATGACCATATCGCATGTGTATGAAAAGAATTATATGTGAACTGTCACTCACTTGTAAAGAACATCGGCTCTCACCGGATGATCCGTTTTTTATCAAAGGCTTGACACTCCCGGCAGCCTGTGTTATCCAGAACCACGGGATTATCATGATCAAGAAAACACTACTCCATATCCTGTCTTTTCCGTTTCTCAGCCGGTTCTATGGACGTCTGACCCGGATCCGACGGCCCAGGTTTCTGGTGCGGTTCGTCATCAACCGCTTCGCATCCCATTACCAGGTCAACATGGACCATTATCTGGGCTCTAAAGAAGATTACCGTTCTTTGTCGGATTTTTTCGTCCGTCCCCTCGATCCGGAAACGAGACCGCTGACTCCTGACCCGGCTTTTATCCTCTCACCCTGTGACGGTACGGTAGCCGACCTCCAGCTGATCAGCCAGGATCAGGCTGTACAGGCCAAAGGCAAAACATACCGCATTTCAGAGCTGATCGGCCGTGACCTCGAATGGTCCAAAGAATGGTGGCTGTGCACCCTGTATCTCTCACCGGCGGACTACCACCGTTTTCACTATCCCTGGAGCGGACAGCTGCTGGAGGTTTTCCAATTGGGCAACCGCCTATACCCGGTAAACCGGCATGGAGTGGGTTCCATATCCAATCTTTTCATTCGAAATGAAAGGCTGGTGCTGTCCTTCGAAAAGGCCGGCGAGCCCTGTTTCGCCGTCGCAGTCGGTGCCACTTTCGTCGGCAGTGTCGCACTGTGCGCGCTGAACAATAGGACCCTGCCCCGTGGTGTTGTGGTTGTCGACAAAGCGGTCAGGCAGACCGAGGAAATGGGACGATTCAATCTGGGATCCACCATCATTCTGCTGCTTCCCGGAGCTTCTGTTTCACCGCTGTCGACAACGGGAGAAGCCATCACCACCGGTCAGCCTTTGTTTAAAAACAATCGCTGACAACCACTTTCAAAGACGCAGTTGCTCTGCAGCCAGTTCCGGGCTAACCGGGTTGATGGCCAGGCCGCAGCCCCATTCAATTCCGCCAATGGGGTACAGCACAGGACGCATTTCCAGGTGCCAATCGAAATGGATGTCCCAGGTTCTGTTCTGCAGCGGCGCAGTGTACAAGACCCATTGGACGGCCCGATTTCCCAGAACTTCCTTCATCTTGATCAGGACCTTTTTCATGGATTGGGCCAAATCCAGCAGGGTTTCCCTGGATGCTCTTTCAAAGCAGGCCTCGTGCTCCTTCGGTTGAAAGACCGTGCTGAACGGGAACATGGCTGCGTACGGTTCATAGACGACCATTCTGTCTCCGTTCCAGATCAGCCGCAGGTCCTCGCGAATTTCCTGGGCCAAGCGGTCACAGTAGCCGCAACGTCCATGAAAATGCTCATACTTCGATCCGTCGTTCAGGCGATATTCGAGCTGGGGAGGGATCATCGGCATGGCCAGA
>CAYMND010000355.1:0-3488 GCA_964391685.1 uncultured Clostridia bacterium
GCCGAGCAGCGAGCCATGTTCATCTTCATACTGCCAGCTTTGCAGCGGTTGCTTCTCGTGGTAGCTGCGCACCCGCGCCGCCGCGGCTTCAAGCGCCGCGCGCTGTTCTGTCGCCAGACCGGCCTGCTGTTGGTGAAAATCATCACCCGGCGACCGTCGTCGGACCAGCTGTATTCCTCGATTTCAAGCGGTTTTCCGGTTTGCGGATTGATCAGCTGCCGGGCCGACACCAGGATCTTGCCCTTCTTCTGACCTGGATTGTATCGGACGATGTCCATGCCGTCGAGGGCTTTGACCGTTGTTTTTTCCAGTCGGGTATATCCGCTGCCGGAGTCCTGCCAGTGGGCCGGTCCGAAGCGTTTGATCATGAATTCGGTCGAGGAAAAGATGCGTTCCAGGGTCAGTCCGCCAGACTGACGCTTTTCGGTATCGCTGCCGGGGGCAGACCGGAGAACCGTGGGGTACAACAGGATGCCCAGCAGCAACGGCGTCAGGATCCGATTCCAGGTGTTTTTTTTCATTTATCCTCTCCTCAGGGTTTCGATTTCTTCTATACTGACCGGCTTGGGCGGTCCGAGACGACGGGCGCCGTCGGCGGTGATCAGGAAATCCTCCTCGTTGCGGAGACCGCCGAAGTTCCGGTAGCTCTCCAAAACGTCATAATCGATGAAGTCGATGAACTTTTTCTCCGCCTTCCAACGGTCGATCAGTTCCGGAATGAAATAGATTCCCGGTTCGATGGTGATGACGAAGCCGGGTTCCAGCGGTCGGGCCAGGCGCAGGGATTTGAGACCGAACTGGGTGCTCCGGGGCCGTTCGTCGTAGCCCACGTACTGCTCCCCCAGGTCCTCCATGTCGTGAACATCCAGTCCCATCATGTGCCCGGTGCCGCAGGGAAAGAACATGGCGTGGGCGCCTTGTCGCACGGCTTCGTCGATGTCTCCTTTCATCAGACCGATCTCCTTGAGTCCCCGGGAAAGGGTACGGCAGGCCAGCAGGTGGACATCCATGTTGCTGACACCCGGTCTCAGGGCATCGATGGCGGCATGGTAGGCGTTCAGTTGGATCTGGTATATCTCCCGCTGCCGGGGCGAGAAGGAGCTGTCCACCGGAAAGGTGCTGGACAGGTCTCCGGCGTAGTGAAACGGACTCTCGGCTCCGGCATCGCAGAGCACCATGTCTCCGGATTTCAAGATGTTTCCGTGATAATGATTGTGCAGTGTCTGGCCGTTGACGGTGCAGATGATCGGAAAGGCCAGCTGTCCGCCGGAAGCCACGGCGATACGCTGGATTTCGGCGGCCAGTTCCAGCTCTTTCATCCCGGGTCGGGCCATCTTCATGGCGGCCAGGTGCATCTTCACCGAGCCGTCAACGGCCGCCTCGATTTCGGCGATTTCTTCTTCGCTTTTATAGGAGCGCTGACTGACCACGGCCCGGATCATCTCCGCCGAAGCCTTGCCGGCCTGATCCGCCGGGAGGATATCCAGAAGAGTCCAAAGCCGGATCTTGTTGTCGGCCCGGTAGGGGGGGAGAAAGTGGACGGGACGTCCGTTGGCCGCTGCTTTGCGGAGGTAGACGGACAGGTCCGAAACCGGAGCCGTGATTTCGATCCCCACGGAACGTCCTTTTTCCGCCAGGGTGGGCTGGGTGCCCATCCAGACGATATCGTCGATGGTCAGTTCGTTGCCGAAGATGATTTCCCGGTTTTCATCGATATCGATGATGGCCGCCAGACCCGGGAAATCGAGGCCGAAGTAGTAGAGAAAACTGCTGTCCTGGCGGAAATGGTACCCGTTGTCGGGGTAGTTCATGGGACTCTCTTCGTTGCCCAGAAACAGCAGCACCCCGGTATCGATTTTTTTCTTGAGATCCTCTCTTCGCAGAATGTAGGTTTTGGGGTGAAACATTGGCATCCTCCTTGTTGATTGCGGGCAGAAAGATTATAAGGAATTACGAAAGAAAAGAAAACTGATGTATCAGATATTTGTTGTCTTCTTCACAGTTCCCTTTCCTTCTCCTTTTCCGACTTCACTTCCCGTCGTTTGCCTTCTTTTCGGACGGTCTCCTCGAGCCACTCCCGGGGGTAGCCGATTTCTTCGGGGCGCCCCTTCTCGTTGCGGATGTAGCCGTCGTTGTATTTGGTGATCAGGAAATCACCCAGCTGACGCCAGCGTTCCACGTTCATTTCGGCGCTGTCTACGCAGTAGCGGGTGAGGAAGGCCACGGCGAATTCCGGGGAATCGGTTTTCATCAACTCCAGAGCCGCCTTCTCGATCACCTCCCGGCTGCCGAAGGCCATGTCTTCGATTTCCTTCTGTTTGGCCTGGATTTCCCGGATCATGTACCGGTACCGCAGGTTGGCGAAATTGGCCACGAAATTGACGGTCCACCAGGCCGAATCCCGGCTGTAATGGCTCATCTGACCTCGGATATAGGAAGGAGGCAGCTCGGTGATGCCGGTATATAGGGGAATGAAGAAATTGGTGTAGGGGTTGTCGATGCCGTACCAGACGATGCCGCCGAACTCCTGTGGCAGATGGGGACGGGCTTCGGTCACGTAGACGAATCCGGCCTGCTGGGTGGCGATGGGGCGTTCCCAGAGATATTTTTTCCCGTTCACCTCCCATTTCATCGGCCGCCAGCGGTCGGGTGCGTTGAAGGGACCGGACACGAGGTCCTGGGTCATGTCGAACTCGGTGCCCTCGTAATGGTCCCGATGCATGGCGATGACGTCCCGGGCTCCCACCTTGGTGTCGGGCTTGATGAACAGAGGGTAGGGGGTCCCTTTGCCCCGACCGTTGCTGTATTCGGGGGACAGGCTCTGCGAAGCGGCCAGGCGCCGGAAGATGCTCCAGATGCGACGGTCGGAGTAGCGGATCTGCTCTTCGGAGGGCGGGTTGTAGGCTGCGCTGAAGCGGAACGGTTTTCCGCTGTTCGGGTCGTAATATCCCTTTTCGACTGCGAAATCAATGACATTTTTCGAGTAGACGCAGTTTTTGGAATCGTTCATCGGGAAGCTGTGGATCCGGGACATGTTGGCGGTGGCTCCGATCATGCCGTCGGGAACACGGAGGGCCACCCAGACCGCCCCTTTTCCGCCCTTGCCGGTGCCTGCGATCTCGAGGAGCCAGGCTTCCTCGGTATCGGCGATGGAGATCGATTCTCCTTCTCCGCAGTAACCGTATGTCTCCACCAGATCGGTCATGACCTTCAAGGCTTCTCTCGCTGTTCTGGCTCTCTGGAGAACGATGAGCATCAGCGGATAGTAATCGAGCATGGCGTCGGGGTTGATCAGTTCCGGACGGCCGCCGAAGGTGGTTTCTCCCAGGGAGAGCTGGTGTTCGTTCATCAGGCCGATCACCTTGTAGGTGTGGGGAATTTGGGGGATTTCCCCCTTCGGCGGACCCCAGCCCATGATTTTGTACATCTCTCCGGGCTCGTGGTCCGCTGCCGGGATCATCAGCAGACGGGGATGGAATTCCCCGTCG
>CAYMND010000356.1:0-3484 GCA_964391685.1 uncultured Clostridia bacterium
CCTTCAGTGTCTTCCAGAATGCCAAGGATTACGCCGCCCACTTCAGCGGCATGGGCTACAAAACGGAAATCGTTTCCAGTGAAGGACCGAACGGGGCGCTCTACAGGTGCTGGGTCGGTCAGTATTCCAGTCGTGAAAAGGCGATGCAGGAAAAAAACATCCTGGAAAAGAAAGAAAAGAAAAAATTCTCTCTGGTCAGCAACCGCTGATGGTCTGGCTGCTCCCCCCTCTTTCCGGTTTACTCTATGCCCTGGCCCAACCCGGCTACGGGATTTTTACCTTTTCTTATGTTTTCCTGATTCCTATGCTGGTTTTCTTTCTGCATCGGCCGAAAAACCCGTTTTCCGGCTTTTTTCTCTTCGAGCTCAGCAAAAACATCCTGCTTCTGACCTTCATTCCCCAGGTCATGGTCCATTACGGCGGCATGCATCCGACACTGGGCTATACCGGGTGGATCGGTTTGTCTGTTTTCCTGGCTCTGCTCTGTATCCCCTTCGGTCCGTTGATCGGGAAAGCGTTGACCGGTTCCCGGACCTGGCTGCTGCTTCCCCTGATATATGCAGGAAAAGACACTTTACTTGAATATATCCTCGGCGGCTTTCCCTGGTGCCTGCTGGGCTACTCGCAGCTGAAAGTGCCATGGCTTCCCCAATGGGCCGAAGTGGGGGGCGTACATCTGGTAAGCGCCATCGTAATCCTGTTGAACCTGCTCATATTCCGCCTGTTACGACACAGAAACCGAAGCGCCCTCCTGCAGATGCTGGTCACGACGTTCATCCTGTTCAACTGCGGTGCCCTGCTTCAGCGTCAGACTCGGCTCGAAGTTCAGCGAAACGGTTCACCGGCCACACTGGCCATCGTACAGCCCAACAGCAGCTACGACAGTTTCAACGGATACGAACCCCGTTTGAGCGAACTTCTCGACACTTCCGAAGCCCTGGTCCGATCCGGAGCCCAAGCCGTTATCTGGCCGGAATATTCACTGCCGCTCTACCCTCGTCAATGGACAACCTACGGAAAACGGCTGCAAGCCTTTGCGGAAAAGAACGCCCCCCTGATCGGAGGCTTCACCGACCGCCGCGGTCGGGGTGAAACCTACAACGCAGTGATGCTGTTCGACGGCAAAGACATCCTGCAGTACAACAAGTCGCATCTGGCTCCGTTCGGTGAATACATCCCCTTTCGCCCCCTCTTCTTCTTCATCCGGCGCATTACAGACGAGATCAGCGATTTCACTCCGGGAAGCGGCCCGTCCACTCTTCCCCTGCTGGGGCACCCGGTTGGACTCCCGATCTGCTACGAAGCCATTTTCCCAAGCCTGGTGCGGAGTTTCGTCAGCCGTGGCGCCGAAATGCTCATCGTCACATCCAATGATTCCTGGTACGACGGAGGCAGAGCCCACCGTCAGCTTCTGACCATGAGCGCCTTCCGGGCATTGGAAAACCGAAGATACCTCCTGCGCAGTACCGCCAACGGCATTTCCGCGTGGGTCACCCCCCTCGGTGAAATCCGCGACGAGATCCCCTATGGAGTCGAAGGAAGTACTCTGGCTGATGCCGGATTCATCAGATCTAAGACCCTGTTCACGTTGGGCGGCGTTCACTTCGGACTGTTCTGCCTCATTCTCTCTGCTTTGCTCACACTCCCGCCCATCCTCAAACGATGCCGTCGCATCTGAACGAAACAGCCTCTTTCGGCTCTTTTTGTGAAAGGATAAACAAAGTTGACAGTTATACAATTTAAACCATGATTATTTGTGGAAAAAATAATTCCTTGCAATTCGGTAGAAAGAGTCCCGCCGCTTTTGTTGCAATGGCCAGGTTGTTGTGTTACTAATATGAAAATGAAACGCGGACTCGGGAGCCTGAATATTAAATAAAATATAGATTCAACTAAGGGAGGTATCTTCATGGGTTATAACGTAGCCATCAACGGTTTCGGACGCATCGGTCGGCTCTTTTTCCGAGCCAGCATGGAAAACAAAAGCTATGACATCGTCGCCGTCAACGACCTGACATCAGCGGCCACTCTGGCCCATCTGCTGAAATACGACAGCGTCTTCGGACGCTTCCCCTACAGTGTCGAAGCAAAGGAAGATGCCATCATCGTGAACGGTAAAGAAATCAAGGTCTTCAGTGAAAAAGATCCCGCTTCGCTGCCCTGGAGCAAACTGGGCATCGACCTGGTTGTGGAATCCACCGGGGTTTTCAAAAAACGCGAACAGCTGGCCAAGCACCTGACAGCTGGCGCCAAGAAAGCCATCATTTCCGCTCCGGCCGATGATCCGGACATCACGATCGTCATGGGTGTCAATGACGGTGATTACGATCCCAGGCAGCACGACGTCATTTCCAACGCATCCTGCACCACCAACTGTATCGCTCCGGTAATCAAGCTTCTTCACGAGAGGTACGGTGTCGTCAACGGAAACATGACCACCATTCACGCCTACACGAACGATCAACGCATACTGGACCTGCCTCATAAAGACCTGCGCCGGGCCCGTTCGGCCGCCATCAACATCATCCCCACCACGACCGGTGCAGCCAAGGCCGTCGGCCTGGTCATTCCGGCCATGAAGGGAAGAATCGCCGGCAGTTCCCTGCGCGTTCCCGTACCAGACGGATCGCTGGTCGATCTGGTCCTCAATCTGGAAAAGCCTGCCACAACGGACGACATGAAAGCCCTGTTCAAAAAGGGTGCAGCGGAAAGCCTCAAGGGCATTCTGGAGTATTCCGAGGATCCGCTTGTCTCCACCGACATCGTCGGCAACCCCCACTCGAGCATCATCGACGGCCAGTTCATCACCGTCATTGCCGAGAAAACCATCAAGATCCTGGCCTGGTACGACAACGAGTGGGGATACTCCAACCGGATTACCGACCTGATCAAGAAAATCGCCAAGGGTTGACCCATGAGCAAGCAGCCCAAAACGGTCAAAGATTTCGAGGTCAAAGGCAAAACCGTCTTTGTTCGTAACGATTTCAACGTGCCTCTGACCGATCAGGGCGCCATTACAGACGATACCCGGATCCGGGAATCTCTGCCGACCTTCCGTTTTCTCTGCGACAAGGGTGCCAGAATCGTATGCAGTTCCCACTTGGGACGGCCAAAGGGAATCCCCTCACCGAAGGATTCCCTGCGTACTGTGGCCAAACGCCTCGGAGAGCTGCTGCAAAAGCCGGTCCACTTCTGTCCCGAGACCATCGGACCGGAAGTGGACAAAATGAAAAGAGAGCTTCAGCCCGGCGAAGTGCTGTTGCTGGAAAACCTGCGCATCGACAGCCGCGAGACGAAAAATGATCCGGAATTCGCCAAAGAACTGGCCAAAGGGATTGACATCTACATCAACGATGCCTTCGGCGCCTGCCATCGCGCACACGCTTCCATCGACGCCATGGCCGACGCCGTGCCTCACAGGGGAATGGGCCTGTTGCTGGAAAAGGAGATCCGCTACCTGTCCATGGCCACCGAAAAACCACCA
>CAYMND010000357.1:0-3482 GCA_964391685.1 uncultured Clostridia bacterium
GCGGGAAAGCAGCAGGATCAGACTGCATTGTTCCTCGACCCCTTTCTGTTCCAGGCGCTTCCCGATCAATTGCAGCAGATCGGGCACCATGGGATCGCCGTCGTCGATGATTTCCGTCAGCAGCTGAAGGGCGGCCACCCGGACCTCGTAGTAGGGGTCCTGCAATGCGGCGCCGATTCCTTTCCGCACATCATCATCCCAGATTTTCAGCTGCCGCAGAGACACCACGGCATTGCGGCGGATGAAACCGTTTTCACTGCGGGAAATCAGGATGTCCGTCAGGAAGGATGCGTGCTCCTTCTGGTTGAAAATACCGATCAGCTTGATGCCGATGTTTCTGACGTTCCAGGAAGCGCTGGACAAGTATACGCCGGTTTTGTAGGCGAAGTCCTCGGCGTACTGTGCAGGCTTCGGAGACACATGCTCCAGGAACGCTCCGGGGGGAAGCAGTTCAGGATTCGCCTGCTCGATCCGGCTCTTGCGCTTCTTTCGAAAGATCAGGATTTCCGTATTCTTGAGCAGCAGCGAGCAGAGAATGTAGACCGATATTCCGATAAAGCCGAGGGAAACCAGGGAGACCAGGTGCCCGATCCAGGGGGATTTGAACGCAATGGTGGAGAAGAGTCCCTTGATGGCCAGCAGCAGGACCACCATCAGCAGTGAAGAGACCAGGGTCTTCCAGAGTGAAGATATGGCATCGGCCAGGTCCAGTTCGATATCGTCCCGTTTCATTCTCCTGGCCAGAACGATGATGCGGAACAGAGAGAAGAAGAGATAGGACAGCGATGTGGCCAGGGCCAGTCCCAGATACCCCAGCGACGTCTTCACCAGAATGACGCACAGCGAAACGTTGACACCGAGCATCAGGGCGTTGATGAACATGGACATTCGGATATCGAACCGGGCGGCGAAAATCCGGCTGGTCAGGGCGTGAAGCCCCCATCCGATGAGCCCGATGGCGTAGAGCTGCAGCGCCCGGGCGGTGAACAGCGCACTTTGGGATTGAAAGGTGTTGCGCTGGTAGATGACGGAGACCATGGGCAGAGCCAGAACGATCATCAGGATGGTGATGGGGGCCAGGATGAAGATGTTGATCTTGATGCCCTCGATGAACAGACGGGCAGCCCGGTCCCGTTCATGCTCGGCCAGGTTGTCGCTGAAATCCCGCATGATCACCGTATTGGCCGCCTGGCTGATGATGGCGAAGGGCAGCCGGAAAACCTGCTTGGCGAAGGAAAGGATGGAAATGGCGCCTTCGATCTGCATGGAGGCCAGAAACTGGTCGACAATCTCCGAGGTCTTGGAAAGCACCACGTCTCCCCCCACCGGCAGCAGCTGGGAATAGTACTTCTTGTTGGGAGGACTGGCGAAATGAAACAGCGGTCGGTAGCCGATCCCTCCTTTCCGGTCCCGGAAAATACTCCAGAAAAACGGCAGCAGGGCCAGCACGTGGAGAAAACCGCCGAACAGGACACCGATGCCCATGGAATAGAGTCCCGCGCTCTTGTTGAACAGGAAGACCACCAGGATCGAGCCCACGGAGAAGAATACCGAGGCGGCTTCGGAAACCCCGAACCGGCCGTGGGCCTTCAGGATGGTGGTCAGGATTCCGGCGATGGAAACCAGCACCAGGTACGGAAACATGATGCGGAACATGGTGACCGCTTCGGTGAGCAGTCCCTTGTCCACAAAACCCGGGTAAAGAGCCCGGACGAGCTGCGGAGTGAAGAAAATGCCCAGCAGAACGAACAATATCGACAGCAGAATCGAAAAATTGAGAATGGAACTGGACGCCTTCCAGGTCCGTTCGTGCCCCACCCGGCGATAGAGTCTCAGGTAAATGGGCATGAAGATGTTTTCCATGGCCGTTTCGGCCACCAGGCGACGCATGAAATTGGATATGGTCAGACCCGCCCAGTAGAGATCGGTAAAGCGGCTGGCACCGAAAAAAGCGGCAATGACCACATCCCGGAGAAAGCCCCCCACCCGGGATATGGCGATGCCCATGGACGATCCGATCATCCGCGACCGGCTCTGTCCCCTGACCGGCATGTCGGCGATTTTCTCCCGGTAGCTTTTCAGGATGAACTCGTAGCCGTTGAACCGAAGCCTGTCTCCTTCCTTGATCAACGTTTTCGAGGTCACCAGGTTGCCGTTGACCTCGATGTCCCCGCGCAAGGGGACCAGCACGATCTCTCCCAGAAAGGAGCTGACCTTGAGATCGAAGCGAACCGGGGCCCGGGTTTCGGTGAGCACCACATCCAGCAGCGGAGAGCGGCCGAAACTGGTGGTATCGAAGATCAGTTCGATCATGCCGTCGCTGTTCTGCCGCTGCAGATAGAACACATCCACCGTACGATCGGAGATCTTCTGCGGAGGCGGCTCGAGCATTTTATCCAGTTCCTCCATGATCAACTCGACGCTTTCCTCCCGGTCCTGGCTCAGCAGGCGGCGCCTCATCTCCCCCAGATGGAAGGGATCCTCGATCAGGTCCATCAGGGTGCTGTAGAGTTCGGTCTCATCCACCACGGTCTCCCGTGTTCCGTCCGGCCGGTGGCGAACCCGTTCCAGCACGGTCACGGCGCCACCGGTTTTTTCGACGGCCATGGCGTTGCGGATCTGATGATCTCCCGGAAGGTTGATCTTGGGAATGATCACCGAAGGGATGGCGCTCCGGACAATCTCCTTCAAGGTGCCGGCTCCGGCCCGGCTGACCACCATGTCGGCGATGGCGTAGATTTCGTCGATCTTGTCGAAATACTCGCGGATGATCAGTCGGCCCGGCTGATCGGGATCGACACCGGCCTTTTTCACCAGGCGCAGAGATTCCTCCAGGGCCACGTATTCGCTGCCGTATCCCCGTCCGGTGCCCCAAATGATGGTCAGCTTCGGATTGGTCATGAGCATGGGCAGAATTTCCGCGGTGGCCCGATTGATGGTCCGGGCGCCTCCGCTGCCTCCGAAGATGAAAACAACCTTGTTCTGGGCCGGGATCTGCAGCTTTTCGCGGATCAGGCTGCCGTCCCGCGGTGCAATGGCCGAGCGCACGGGGTAGCCCACATAGACCGTCTTCGCCTGGGGCAGTCCCGGTGTGTCGTGAAAGGAGACACCGATCCGTTTGGCGAAGCGGGCCATCATCTGGTTCAACCGCCCGGGAACCGCGTTCTGCTCGTGAATGAAAATCGGTATGCGCAGCCATGAGGCGGCCAGCATGGTCGGAGCGGAGACGTATCCGCCGGTGGCCACCACCAGATCGGGGCGGAACTTGAGCAGGATGAAGAGAGACTTTACCGCTCCGATGATCAGCACCCAAAGGGCCCACAGGGTCTTGAGGGAGCGCATGCTCATGGGAAAACCCACGGCCGGAACGGTCTGAAGATCCATGGGGCGCCCCAGGTTGTTGATGATCCGGTACTCCGCCCCGTCCCGGGTACCGATATAGAGGAACCGGGTGTCGGGGTCTCTTTTCTTCAGACCCTCGA
>CAYMND010000358.1:0-3461 GCA_964391685.1 uncultured Clostridia bacterium
TTTGAGGTCCTGAATGCTGTTGCCGGATCCGCTGTCGCTGTATCCCAGGAAGAGCAGGGTGCGAGGGTTGATCTGATAGGAAAAGAGAAACTGGGTGAAGATATCTTCGTAGCGGGGATCGATCTCCGCCTGATAGTTGTCCGGATTGGAGTGGGTATTGAGGTACTGAACGATGCCCCGGATCATCAGACGAGGGTTGAAGTGGTAATAGAGGGTCCCCTGGGTGATGTTGGCGGTATAGAGTTCCATGTCGTTTACCGTCATGCGTTCGTAGGTCTGTCCCAGGGACAGCTTGGTGCGTCGGCCCAGATGATAATCCAGCTGCAGGCTCAGACCCGTCTGTCGGCCTGAACGGTTGTGGATGTAGTCGATTCCATCTCCGATCAGTGCTGAGGCATAGGCGGTCAGATCTGAAAAGGGCTGTAATTGAAGATTGACCCCCAGAGTGGTTATCGGGTAGACATGACCCATGTAGCTTTCTCTGCCGCTTTCTACTTCTATGTACAAGAAGGATTGTGCGATTCCCTGAAATGTAAAACCCAGTGAGTGTTCGTCCTTGAGAAATGCTTCTCCGAGTTCATTCTGTCGCCAGTAACCGTAGGCAATCTGCATGGTGGACCACCAGCCGCCTCTCTTGCTGTTGTACCAATTTCTGCCAAAACTCAGATCCATTTGCTCGTATCCGACCTTGGGAATGAAGCCCATGTCGGCGCGGAAATCTGGGCCGATGCGATAATAACCTACACTGCCATGAAAGTTTCGGGTTCTGTATTCGTATTCCGCCAACCCGGCCCAATCGGAGAAGCTGCCCCCGGGCTGATTGAACCGGTTGCCCGTTTCTCCTGGATAGGCGGTCTCCGAGGCCAGGATCTGGAAATCCAGTTGATTCTGTTGGTTGAATCTCAGAGATCCATCGGCGCCGACAACCCGGTTATGATATTCATCTCCAAAGCGATTGGTCAGGAAGGCCCCCAGGGTGTAGCGGGAACCGAAATCCTTTTTATAACGAAGCACTACGGCGGTATTGTCGATTTCCAGGGATGTCTGGCGGGAGCCTTGGCTGCCAGGGAATATCAGGTTGGTAACGGCATCTTCCACCAGATAGGCGCCCAAGGTGTGGCTGCCTTCTTTTCCGCTGAGTTTGATGCCCCATCTGGGATCCCGCATGGTGCGAGTGTAGAGAATGTTGAAACTGGATTTGAAGAAATCAGCTCCTTCGCTGAAAAATGGGCGCTTCTCAGCAAAAAAGATGGCAAATGGTTCGTTAATGTCCAACTGCCGGGAGTCGGCCTCCACTTGGGAAAAATCGGGATTGGCTGTGGCACCGACAGTCAGGTTCGGAGTCAGCCCCCAACTGGCACTGATCCCCGGTTCGATGGTACTGTCTTCACGTTGCCAGGGACCGAGTGGTTCCAGATTACGTTTCTCGGTCCTACTGGCAGTGAGAGTGGGGACAATTTCAATGTTTTTCCCCGGTTTGATACCGGAAAAACCCTTGATTTTCAGGAACTGACTCTGATAAGAGTTGTTGCCCCGTTCGATGGGCACCAATCCCAAACGATGCATATATTCCCGTTGGTACCAACGGGAGATGTCAAGCCCCCATATCTGTTCTCTGTCAGTGCGTTGGAACCGGATGGATGAGAAGGGGATGGCCATTTCGATCTCGTAGCCGTCTTGGGTGATCCGGCCTGAAGAACTCCAGATGGCATCCCAGGAACTGTCCCCGTTTACCATTTCGACTCCGTCACGCTGCACTCCCAGCGGATTGCAGCCCAGAAAATAATTGCGCCGTTCGTCATTGAAAGTGTCCAGATTGATGTTGATCAGGTCATCTTCCCAGATTTGATCCCGCTGGGCTAAACGGCAGCGGATCTTGTTCGGATCGGGATCGTAGGCCTTGATGGCGAAGTATATGTTCTCCTGATCGTAGTATGTCCATACCTTGGTTTGGACAATGGCCGGTATATTTTCTCCGGGCTGGGTTTCATACGCCAATTCCATAAGCAGAGCCTTTTCCCAGACAGCTTCATCAATGTTGCCATCGATTTTCGCCGCTTCCTCCAGGCAGGGAATGTGTAACGGTTTATCATCGATTACGGCATGCAAGGGGTACTGCAGAAAGATCGCAACGATTGATGTAACCAGAAACTGCACTTTTTTTATTGTCTTGCAGGGCATGGCCCCTCCGGTTCAGATGAAGAGAAGTCGCTCGTTTTGTTAGGATGATGAAAGAATACGTGGGAATCTGAGTATAGTCAACTAAGAAATTAGTTAATGTAGCCGCCAACATCGCTTTGGTGATAAACTATTTAATATTTGTTCTCAGGTTGTTATATATCCGGGGTGAAAGGCTGCGAAAGCAGTGGGACTTCAATTAGAAAGTGGAGCTGAAGGTAACCGTCAATCCGATATTTGTTTCCTTGAACTATTTTTTGTAAAAAAAAGATTTTACTATGGTAGCCTATCAGAGTTGTTGTTTTTTATCGTATTCAGGGCTGTTTTATGGTTAACTCTTACAGAAAACGATTTTTTTTATTACTGGTCGTCCTGTTTCTGCTGTTGGCTTTACACCCTCTGACTTTGCAAAATACCCGGATCTTTTCCTGGTTCGATCTGAATGGAGAATACAATATACCGGCTGCTTTTTCGACCATTCTTCTGTTATCTGTGGCGATGTCTTCCTGGAAAGCCGCTGTTCGAATCAAAAAGTCAGGGGATGTCAAGCTGCGGATGTTTCTGGCTGTTTTCGGTTTGCTTTATCTTTTTTTTGCTGTAGATGAATTGATTGGTATCCATGAATTTCTGGGAGTACAGTGCAGGGTTAAATGGTTGATCATCTATCTGCCATTCTGCATCATATGTTGTGGGTTCATGTTTAATTGGTTCTGGTTGAACCGGAATCGATATGGTTCACTTTTCTTCCGACTGACCTTGGGGCTTCTGATCTCCATCTGCGGTGCGTTCGGTTGCGAAGCGTTGAATTCTCTGCTTTTTCCGCTGCCCCCTGTTTTACAGCAGTTGGAATACATGATCGAAGAAGGGTTGGAAATGCTGGGGAGCGTGGTGGTTCTTAGTGGAATATGGAACTTCCTGGAGAAGTATAACCAAAACGATAAACCGGGACAGACTCTGATCCGAGATTTATTTCAGTATCCAATCCACAATCCAACAATCCATTTGGTGCCAGTCCCTTTTGGGTAATAAACCGGGACAGACTCTGATCCGAGATTTATTTCAGTATTCAATCCACAATCCATTTGGTGCCAGTCCCTTTTGGCGGAGGCGGAGGAGTACGCTTTTCGAATGTTTTGGTGTGAGGTGGTTGGATTTCCCGTTTCATGGGTGAGGGTTCCGGGGTGAATCTGCGGATTTTTTTGGGTTGGTTCGGTTGGGAGGCGGGGCGGAAAGCGAAAAAATCCGAACCGGAGCAGACCTCTGGCCTTCTATCAGCCTGAGTT
>CAYMND010000359.1:0-3449 GCA_964391685.1 uncultured Clostridia bacterium
CCCCGAAGAACAGATCGCCAAATATATAGTTGATCGTTGCGCCTGGCGCCCAAAAAAAAGAGGGTTTGAATTTGAGATCCGGGATGAAAATGCTGCATTCCGGAGCTACAACAATAAACTCATTCAGGTGTACAGCCAGCTGAATGGATGCCGTCGCCCAAGTTGGTTTGAATTCAAAGTCATCCGCCGTCATCATGCCGGCCTGTACGACGAACTGCATGTTTCCCTGGGCGGTGCAAAACAACGGGTGCAGGGCCAGCGCAAGTAAGAAAAAAAGAGTTTTATTTTTCACTTTTCTTCTGCATCAAATTACCGAGTTCTTTTGTCGCTTTTTTTCGGAACTTGCTTTCCGGGTATCGGTCAATGAGTTGTTGAAAAAATGATCTGGCAGTGTCAATGTCTTCGGTGCCTTTGTATGATTTGGCCGTCAGGAAGATCAATTCATCCATTTTACTGTAGTCCGGGTATTGATCCATCACTTCTTTGAAGCGGGAGATGGCGCCCTTGTACGCCTTGACCAGATAGTTGGTTCTTCCAATCAGAAAAATATGCTGTGCCATCGTCTGTTTGGCCTTTACAATGTTTTTTTGAGCCATTTCAGCTTCTCTTGTTTCAGGGAATTGGCGGATCAATGACTCAAAGGCTTTTATGGCCGCCGTCGTGTTGGTCTGGTCACGGCCCGGTTTTTTCATTTGATGAAAATAGCACATGCCGATCTGGTATTTGGCATAGATGGCGTCCGGAGAGTTGGGGTAAAGGCCCAGGTATTCCTGATATTCGGAAATCGCCATTATCAGTGCACTGGGATCGTTTTTTTTCATATAAGAATCGGCGATTGCGATTTTTGCTTTTTGGGCGAATACGCTTGTGGGATAAAGTTGGATGACCTGCTTGAGTATAAGCCTGCCTTTTTCTTTGTTCTTCTTTAAAAGAGCTACGCCTTCTTCATAATATTCGCTTTCGGTTGCGGTTGCTGTTTCGATCGGTGTGGATTTCAGAGAATCCTTTTTACAGGCGAAAAAGTTCAAATTGATCAGTACAATGCATGACATCAGTAATGCGATTCTTTTTGTCATATTGCTTCTCCAAAAGGTTGCTTGAGTTCATTGATCATTTCTTTTATGTTTGCTTTGCTGTCAAGAGCGGAACCAACGACGATCAGGTCTGCTCCGGAAACGGCGATTTGACCGGCATTGCTCCGATTGATGCCGCCGTCAACCTGAATCAGACAATTTGATTTCTGTGAGTTGATTTCTTTTTTCAAGGTTTGAATTCTGGACAATGTATCCGGGATGAATTTCTGCCCGCCGTATCCGGGGAAAACACTCATCAAAAGGATGTAGTCGATATCTTCAAGGTAAGGGAACGCGGATGTTACCGGTGTGTCTGGATTGAGTACAAGCCCGGTTTTCACTTGAGTCTCCTTCAATATGGTCATACAGTCACGGATCTGGTCTTTGATCTCAAGATGAAAAGATATCCAGTCGGCACCGGCTTCAAGAAACCAGGGGAGCACCCGGACAGGATTGGTTACCATCAGGTGGGCGTCCACATGAAAAGGAAATTTTGACTTCAAATCACGGACCATGGCGGGACCGAAAGATAGATTGGGAACAAAGTGACCATCCATTATATCCAGGTGTATCGTTTCTATTCCGCAAGACGCGAAAGAATTCAATTTCGTTTCAATATTGTAGAAATGATCTGACAGAATGGAGGGGAAAATCGGGTTCATTGGCTGACACCTAATGTGATCAGGTTTTTTTCGTTGATGCGGAATCCGGAATGAGGGTATTGCTTCACGACAATCCCGCTTTCCACTGGATAGGGAATGGGCTCAATCTTGGCTATTTTCAAGTTGTGGTCTTTCAGAAACTGCTCGACCCTGGAGAGGGGCAATCCGATGAAATCAGGCATGATATAGGAAAAGGGCCGTTCTCCTCTGGAAACCAGGAGGCTGACGGTTTCTCCTCTGTTGATCATTTCACCGGTTTTGATGCTTTGACTGATGACAAAATCAACCGGATGGGATGAGCTGTCAATATAAGAAATACTGCCTTTTCTTATGCCGCTGTCCGACATTATCTTCAACGATTCGTCCAGACTTTTCCCGCATATTTCGGGCATCAAGATTTTATCCGGTCGCGGCGTGTAATATATCTTGACAATTCCGTATCGCTTAATTTTTACTCCGGGTTCGGGGAACTGCCTGGTTATTATAAAAGGAACGCCTTCCGTAAGCCTTGAACCTTCAATCGGCTGTACCTGTATGCTCAGACGTTTGCATTCGGAGTAGGCCGCTTGAACCGATTTCCCGACCCAGTTTGGGGTTGCGATTTCTTTCCCTTTGATGAGAACGCTCATGGTGATATAGATAGAAAGAACAAAAACCAGCAGCAGCGCCAAGGCAATTGCGCTCCATCTGAAAATGAGTTTTATGATTCGATTCATGCCCATAATATCTAACATAGGCTCCGGGTAAATTCAAGGAAAGATACGGCGGTCAACTCAGTGTGATTCCAAGACTGGAAATATCACCTGCCCCTTTGCGTAATAAAACCGGAGGATCTGCGGAAAAATCGATCACAGTGGAAAGGAGGTTGTTTACTTGATCGCCGATCATGATCAAGTCTACCTGGTTTGAGTATGTTGAGATGATTTCGGTTTTTTCGTGCAGATACACTCCTTCTACAGGAGGCAGACTTGTGCTGAGCAAAGGGGCGTCCAGTATTTCGGCCAGAATTCTACCGACTTCGCAATCCGGCACTCTGATGCCGATCGAGGACCTTTTGGGTGTCAATGTCTTCGGGAAATCATGAGATACAGGGAGTATGAATGTATACGGCCCCGGCAATACCTTTTTCATAATCCTGAATACCCGATTGTCCAAGTTGGCGTATTCAGAAATTTTACTCAGGCTGGGGAAGATGAGACTCAAGGGCTTGTTGTTTGGAATATCCTTGATCCTGAACAGCCGTTCCACCGCTTTTTTGTTTCGGACATCGGCGGCCAGTCCATAGACGGTGTCGGTTGGATAGATCACTACCGCACCGTTTTCCAACAGTTTCGCAGCGTGTTTCATCTGGCGCAGATGAGGCGTTTTCACATAGACATCCTGTATCTCGGCTGGCATGATGGCTCCTGAACATATTTTATATTGAATTTCATTTTATTACCATGCATTCTGTCGACAACGGTCCTGTTTCGGGACTTGGGGCGGCTTTGAGGCAGTTGTCGAAATATTGTGTGTCGTGAAATGTCAAGCTGGAATCGTTTTTTGACATGCAGTGGCAGTAAATGGTAAAATATTTCATCACGAAATTTGTTTCATTGCTATCCAGATAAGGAGTCAAAATGAATGTTCTGGTAATCAACAGCGGTAGTTCGTCGATAAAATTTCAACTATTGAACACAAAGACCCGGCATTCCATGTGCAAAGGGCTCATTGA
>CAYMND010000360.1:0-3446 GCA_964391685.1 uncultured Clostridia bacterium
AATCTGAGCCTGAATGCTTCCAGTATAAAGCAAGAGAAGAGTCGTTCCGATTTTTAGTAAAAAACGTGATCGCATAAATACTCCAGTCATCTGTCGGGTTACAGTCTTTTATACCCTGCCGGGGATTTTTTGGCAAGTACATGTGGAAAACTTTATCCGATATCGTTGCACAAGGAGCGCAGGGAGAGGCAAGGGGTTCGTAGGGCTGAACCCCTTGCTCGTTCTGTCAGCGGATGGTTACCAGATCACTGCCCGTTGTTCGGGGCTGCGATAGAGTTTGTCGCCTTTCTTGATGTCGAACAATTCATAAAAAGCGGGGACGTTGAAGGGGGCTCCGTTGACCCGGAATTCACCCCATGGATGGACATCCTCGGTGACCATCCGTTTCAGGGCCTCATCTCGGATCTTGCCGCGCCACAGCTGAGCGAATGAAAGGAAAAACCGTTGTCCGCCGTTCAAGCCGTCGATGGGGTCGGGCTCTTTTCCCTCAAGGCTCATTCGGTAGGCGTCGTAGGCCATAGTCAAACCGGCCACGTCGGCGATGCTTTCCCCCAGAGAGAGTTCTCCGTTGACCCGTACATCCTCTACGGCCACGAAACTGCCGTACTGATCTACCAGAATTCGGGTCAGCTTCTCGAATTTTTCTGCGTCTTCCTGGGTCCACCAATCGCGAAGATTGCCGTTTTTGTCGAAGTGGCGACCCTGATCGTCGAATCCGTGACTCATCTCATGGCCGATGGCCATGCCGATGGCTCCGTAATTCATGGCGTCGTCGGCGTCCATGTAGAAGAAGGGGGGCTGAAGGATGCCGGCGGGAAAGATGATGCGGTTGAATATTGGGCTGTAACCGGCGTTGACTTCCTGGGGGTTCATTCCCCATTTGCTTTTGTCGGCCGGTTTTCCGTATTCCTCCATGTTTTTGGCGAAGGTGAAACGGCCGTACCGTCTCATGTTGGCCATGAAGGAATCCCGCTTGATCTCCAGCTTGCTGAAATCCTGCCACTTGTCCGGGTAGCCGACTTCTATTTTCATGGTGGCCAGTTTTTCCAGTGCCTGTGCTCTGGTGGCCTCGCTCATCCAGGAAATCTTTTTCAGGTGGGCTTCAAATACCTGCTTGATGTTGGCGGCGAGTACGACCATGCGTCGCTTGGCTTCCGGAGGGAAGTATTTTTCGACGTAGAGCCGGCCCATCAACTCTCCCAGGCAGTCACTGGTCAGGTTGGTCATCCGTTTCCAGCGCTCCTGGATTACTTTGGTGCCTTCCATGACCTGATTGAAAAAGCGGAAATTTTCTTTGACAAAGTCCTCGCTCAGGTAGTCGGCGCAGTATGTTGTCAGATGCCAGCGCAGGTAGGTCCGCCACTCGGATATGGGGACCTCTCTGATCATCACTCCGATTTCCTTGTAGAAGTCCGGCGACATGACAATCACTTCCGGGATTTCTCGGCCGGAGATGGCCCGGAAATAGGTGGACCAGTCAATCTCCGGGCAGACAGCCTGGAGCTGGGACAGGCTCATCTTGTTGTACAGGCCGGGGATGTCGCGCAGCTGGACACGGGTTTTGGACGCCTTGGCCAGACGGCTTTCCAGGGCCAGGACAATCCGGGCGGACTCTTCAGCCTGTTCTGGAGATTCTCCGATCAGCTTCATCATGTTGCCGATGTGGTCGAGGTACTCCCGGCGGATTTTTCGGGCGTCTTCATCTTCACGGGTGTAATAGTCCCGGTCGGACATGCCGATGCCGGTCTGGACCATATAATATGCTGTGGCGTTGGAATCGGCCAAATCGGCCATTACTCCGCCGCCGAAAAGAGCGGAAAAACCGGCACGATGGAAATCGGCCAGGAGAGCGAGCATTTCTTGTACGTTGTTCAGTTTGTCGATTCGTTCGAGATCTTCTCTCAGCGGTTCGGCCCCTAGTTTCTCAATGGCTTCGATATCCATGGCGGCGGCATAGAAATCTCCGATCTTCTGCTCCGGGCTGCCCGGTTCTGCCGTGCCGGATTCCCCGGCCATGGTTTCGCACAACTCGTGCAAGCGATCACGGTTCTGTTCGCGGACCTGGTCGAAGGAATCGTAGGAACTCCGGTCGTCGGGGAGTTTAAAATTACGGATCCATTGACCGTTGGCAAAACGGTAGAAATCGTCGCCCGGTTTGATGGTCAGGTTCATATTGCACTTGTTCAGAGGCGGATTCCCGTCAGCTTGAGCGATCAGCAGGGAAGTGCCCAAGATGGCGCAGCTTGTGAAGCCCAGCAGTAAAATCTTCTTTAAGAAACGATTCATATCAGTCTCCTTTGATCTTTGAAAAACAATAATACGAAAAACGGGCAAGCCCGGTTCTCATCGATCTCTCTTTCCAGTCAGGCTGTTCGCCTTGTTTTGATGATTCTTCTGTTTTATTATCAGTTTGCTTTGATATTATGTGAGGAGTGGATGAAACACGCATTATCTCTTGCTTTCTGTTTTTCTTTTTTGATACCGGTTTTTTATCTTTCGGCCGCTGACTCCCGATCCGTTCTGTCCCTGGATTATCAAGGGGCGTCGGCTATGATGGACGTGCTGCAGTTGATTCACGACGGAGCTGCAGCCCCGGAAATCGGCAGCCGGCTGAATACTGCCCTCGGACTTGAGGCCTACCGCATCAGTGCGGAACAGTACGATGTCGAAAAAAAAGGAATCGACCTGCAGCAATTCAGAACATTCATGTTGAGCCTTGCCGATGAAAACGTCGACACTCTGGGAAATCGAAGGCTGGAATTTCTGAAGGATTATTTTCTTGATGCCGTAAAGAATCCTGAAAAGTACCGGCGGGCTCTGGCCGCCATCGGGGCTATATCTCAGGAGGAGGTTCGAGGTGCACTGGACAGAGCACTTTTCTGGCTCCCGCAAGGAGTGAGTCTTAATGTGAAGGTTCTGGTACTGTTTGATATCGGCGGGGGCGCCTGGGCCTACAAGGCGAAAAAGGGGCAGAATTACTCGGCCTTCAGCCTCCCGTTTCTGCTGGATGAAAAGGGTGAGTTCGACAGCAGCATGTTCCTTCTGACTTTGGCCCACGAACTCCATCATCTCGGCATCCCCGTCGATGCCTACTACCAGTCGATCGGTTACGATAAACTGCCGCCGGGTTCACCGCTTCGCTTATACTCCGAGTATGTGGTATCCATGATCAAGGAGGGGATGGCCCAGAAGTTCTGCAGCAATGCACCGGGGAAGTTGACGGATAAACCTGATCCTCAAGAAGAATATGCTGCTGTGGAAGAGGGGCGTCGTACCTGGGATTTCTTCATTTCCGAGTTTGATCGGATTCATCTCAGGGCCGTCCGTGACATGGAAAAGATCGTCGCCGGGGAAATTAGGGATGTGGAGGGCTTCTGGTCCGATTTCAGCAATTACTGGACCTGGAGAGCCGGAAGTGTCGAAGGCCGACAACTGGCTCTTGGGCG
>CAYMND010000361.1:0-3419 GCA_964391685.1 uncultured Clostridia bacterium
GGTGTTGAAGCTTATGCGGGCCTCGATTCCCACCTCCGTCCGGATTGAGGTCGAGCTGAATTCCGAATCGTCCATCCTGGCGGAACCGACCCAGATCCACCAACTGGTGATGAACCTGTTCACCAATGCGGTACACGCCATCGGTGAGAACAGTGGAACGATCACTCTGGAACTGAACGATCGGATGGTGGATGAGGAGTTCTGCAGATTACATCCCGGCCTTCAGCCGGGCCGGTACGTCCATCTGCGAGTCACGGACACGGGGAGTGGTATCGAGTCTCATGTCCTGGATCACATTTTCGATCCCTTCTTCACCACCAAGCCGCATGGGGAAGGGACGGGATTGGGACTCTCCATGGTCCACGGCATCGTCAAGAAACTTCAAGGAGCGGTGACTGTCTACAGCGATGTAGGCAAGGGGACCGTGTTCAACATCTTTATCCCCTGCCGGGATTCAGCCGCCGACGAAGTGGAGCCGTTACCGGAACGCATCCGCCGAGGCACGGAACGGATAGCCGTGGTCGACGACGAGGAGGCCATCGTCTCCTCCATTCAGTCGATACTGGTTTATTACGGTTACCGGGTGACCATCTTCTCGGACAGCCTGGAAGCGTTGCGGGTGATCACCGAAAGCCCTGGGGAATTCGACCTGATGATCACTGACTATTCGATGCCCAACCTGTCGGGCCTGGAGATCGCAGCGACCTTGAAAAAGCGGGGAATTTCCCTGCCAGTGATCTTGATGTCGGGGTTTATCGGTAAGGAGGTCGAGACAGCAGCCCGTGAGAAAGGGATCATCGAGATCATGGTCAAGCCCATCAGCGCCTATCAGCTCGCTGAAGCGATCGGGCGGATTCTGTCACCCGGGGGCTGAATCAGAAGCGGTAGAGGTAACTGGCCTTGAAGAACAAACTCTGAGTCGACTGGTAATAATGACCCGAATCGGGAATCTCGCGCCACTCCTGCAGTTCCTCGTTCCAGACCCTCTTCTGATGGAGTGATCCGTAGCCCAGGTGCAGTACGGTGCCCGGAATGAGTGTGAACGAGATCAGTGCATCGCTGAGAAGGCGCCGGTTATAACTGTCGTACTGGATCAGAGCCCGTAAAAACAGGTTGCGGTTGAACTGGTAGGTGGTTCGGGAGAGAATCAGGTTGAGATCGTATACCATAAAGCCGTCTTCTTTGCGCTTGAACCGCTGCCAGGTGTAGTCGAAATCCTGGGTCAGTCGGGCGTTCGGCTGGATACTGGCTGATAGGTTCAGGCAGAAACGGTTGCCCAGGAAGGGGTTCTCTGCGGCATAATACAGCCGTTTTCCGTACCGGACCTGGCCGTTCATGTTCAGCCATCGGCTGGGTCTGGCCGAACCGCTGACCATCAGTTCCCGTTGCCAGAAGTCCCGGTCGGCCCAGTTTTCACGGATGAATCGATAATCGAAGCGGAGATTTGCATTGCGGGAAAAGAAAAACCGCAGGGCGGGAAAGAAGAACAGGTCGTTTCCTCCAGTCTGATGATCGTGCAGATAATACCCGTAGACGAAGGGATTGAATCGCTTGATCCAGGACAGTTTTGGGGATTTCGGATAGAACTGGGGACCGATGTAGCCGGTGAACTTGGTAATGCCGCTTCGCTGGAAAAAGGCGGTGTCCATTCTGAAATCTTTTTCCATGAACTCCAGCATGCCGAAAAGGCCCAGGGATTTCTGGCTGTACTGATACAGAAGGGATGCCGCCATGCCGTTTTTTCGCCCGGATGGGTCATTATCGGTGAAACTGAACAGGGTATTCATGCCCAGGCTGTGCTTGCCGAAAAGGCGAAGGTTGGCATCGGCGGCCACGACATGGTTGGTGTCGTCGTCGAAAGTTCGGCCGCTGTACAGCAGGCCGATATAATTGTCACCACTGAGGCTCTGTTTGATCCGTCCGATATAATAGATTGCCTGTCCGGTCCTATGGTCATCCGAGCTCTGAGGCCATTCGTCGCCGGCAACGAGAAAACCGGTATAGGTTTTCCCGACATTGCCGGACAGTTTGCCTCCCCAGGCCGGATCGACGATGTTTCTGGTGTGGACCGCCGACCAGAAGTTTCCTTCACTGTTGAGTCCGGCCAGACTGAAGAGGCTGGACACTTCCATGAAGAAAGGTCGTTTTTCGTTGTAGAAGAGAGGGAAACGTTGATTGGCTTCAACCTGGAACTGGTCGCTCTCCACTTGGCTGAAATCCGGATTGACGGTGATTTCCGCATCCAGGGAAGAGGTGATGCCGTATTTGAGACCCAGCCCCACCTGGGCCGAGTCATCGGCATTGGACCAGCTTTTCGGCGTTTCACGATCCCACAGGCTGCCGTACGTTACCGCGGGCAGGGCTTCCAGGCGCAGTTGCTTCCCGAGACCGTGCAGCTTGACCGGAATCAGGGAGTTGAAATACCCTCGCTCCTGATTCATCTGGGGCCATGAGGAATTGGTGCCGCTTCGGCTGATGAATCGGTAGAAAGCCAGGTTGATGGTGATGTCTTCCTTATTCTGGAATTTGAAACTTCTGAACGGCAGTTTGATCTCCACGATATAACCGTCTTCGACGATACGGCCGGAACTGTACCATACCCAATCCGGATCGGTGGATTCACCGCTGGCTGCGGTGTTGATCAAATCGGCCTGAATGCCCAGGGGATTGCAGATGATTTCATGGGTCATTTCCCGGTTGCCCAGGGTGTCGATGTCGACACCGATCCAGTCGTCATTAAACAAGCCGTCCCGGCGGGAAATAGTGGCCTTGATCCTGCTCGGATCGGTGTCGTGACAGTAGAAGGCCAGGTACAGATGGTGTTGGTCATAGACCATCCAGATGCGGGTTTTCTCTTCGGATTCCAGGCCGTACACCGGGTTGTTGGTGATGAATCGGCCGTTGACTACAGGCTCTTCCTGCCAGACCGCGTCATCGAGACGGCCGTCAATGACCGGAGCTTCGGTAACGGCCCTGGGCTGAAGGATGACTCCTTCCCCCACCAGTTTCCCGTTGTTGTCGGCTGCCCGAGTGGGCAGTATGACCGTAAAGAGCCAAACGAGAATCAGAATTATTTTTTTCATTTTGACCGTCCTCGCCTCATATTCATTAGTACCGCAGTACCTGATTCAAAGTTTCATGGTGGACAGCGGAAACCTGTGAAAAGTCTATTGACCCTCTGAACTTTCCACTGCCTGTACGCTTCTTTTGACGGATGGCAGGCCGGATTGTTTTACATCATGGGATCAAAAGCAGCATTTTTCAGAACGAAAAGATCGGAATAAGTTGTGTCAGTTATGATAAAAAAGGTGGTCAGGACCCGTTCTCGCTCCTGGACCAGGATCTTTCAGTCTGTCTCAGTTCCTCGAGCAGAGGGTGCGCCGAACGGATAAAGAAGCGCCGTCGTGTCCGGAAGCCGA
>CAYMND010000362.1:0-3390 GCA_964391685.1 uncultured Clostridia bacterium
GTTGCTGCAGTCGGGGCAGAAGAAGTTTTCCCAATCTTCGAGGATCTTGTCGGCGTAGGGATCGTCGTTGCCGTACTTGGGGGCCTGCAGACACTTGAAGTGCAGGGCGTCCCACTTGCCGGTGTCGCCTTCTTTCTTTTCCTGATCCATCAGGGAGAAGGAACCGATGTCGCGGGCGGATTTGAAGCCGAAGTTGTCCTTTAGGGCTGCCTTCATTTCATCCAGGCTGCATTCCTTGTCCTCGTACACCAGTTTCTTGATGGCGGCCATGGAATTGACGTAGGTGATGTTGCCGGCGCTTTCGACGTTGAAGGTGGAATTGTAGCGATAACCGCACTCGTTGATCAGATGGCCGGTGTCCAGACAGTCGGGCTTGAGGAAGGAGTTGATGACGGCCATATTGTTCTTGCGCCAGATGTCATGCTGGATGTTGTTGCACAGAGCCAGCACATCGACGGTTTTCTGCCAGTACTTCTTGTACTCCTCGTAGAGTTCCTCGTAGGTTTCGAGTTTGCTGTTATGGGGTTCGTACACCTTCTGGCCGGTCCGGGCGTCCACACCGTTGAACAGGGTGAGCTCGAGGACTTTCGGCTGGGAGATGAAGTGAACGCCGACGGAAGTGGGCTGACCGCAGCCACCGGGAATGAAGTATTCCTTGCCGTTGAGGTGCAGGGGCTTCCAGCAGCCGGCGGAGGATTCCAGACATCCGCCGATGGCCCAGGCGCGGGCATCCTCGATGTTCATTCCTTCATGGCCGTATTGCCGGAACATGAAGTCATAGGCTCCGCGGTTGTTCATGAAGGCCGGGTAGCCGGCTCCGGTCTTGATGACATCGGCGGCCAGCATCAGGAAGTCGTCGGGAAGTTTCTCGTCATAGAGGAGAGCCAGGGTGCTCTGGGGCATGGCATTGGTACCGGCGGCTTTCAGAACCAGGTACTCCAGGGGGTTGGCTGCGGACTTGCCGTCTTTGGTCAAACCACCGATGGAGACGGTGTTGAAGGTGTTTCCGGAAAGAACTCCGCCGACGAC
Source organism: uncultured Clostridia bacterium (assembly GCA_964391685.1). Classification (GTDB taxonomy): domain Bacteria; phylum Acidobacteriota; class Aminicenantia; order UBA2199; family UBA2199; genus CAYMND01. The sequence goes on from CAYMND010000362.1 coordinate 1,030, forward strand.
GCCGGTGGAGGCGAAGCAGTCGATGCAGGTCTTGACTACGCGGTCCTGTTCCAGGAGTTCCAGAACTGCATCGTCGGTGATTCGGCCGGCAGCGATGTCCTGCTCGTACCAGGGATAGAGAACCTGACCGATTCGGCCGGGAGACATGCCGGAGATGGCGTCTTCGTTGAGAACGGCCAGGTGGATGGTTTCGATCATCTGAAAGGCTTCGATGAAAGTGCGGGGCTTGTTGTGCACGAGCCATTCCAGCCGTTCGGCCATCTCACCGTACTCTTTCTTCTGGGTGGCGTCTTTTTCCATGGCTTCCAGGCGACGGGCTTCCTTGGCGTAGTTGGCGACCCAGGTCTGCAGACCTTCGATGGAAAGAATGACGGCCTCGTAGTTGTAGAGGCGGTTCATGCCGACGATTCCGTCGCCGTCGGCGCGGCCGGCCACTTTGTCCTTCAGTTCTTTGGCCATGGCGATGATGCCGTCGAAACCGTATTCCAGAGGATAATAATAGTTAATGACTTCGCGTCCCTGAGGCAGTGTGAAGCCGGAGTCGAACATGCAGACGATGTTGCGCATGACCGCTTCCTTGACACTGTAATCCGGAACCATCTTTTCATACTTGTTGCCCAGGTCGTCGACGGATTTTCCGTACCACATCTTGGCCAGTTCCAACAGAACCGGAATCTCTTCCTGGCGCATACCGAATTTACCGGCAATGGAGACAACCTTGTCGAAACTCTTGGTGACGTTGCCGCCGCCCTGTCCGAACTTGGAGTGCTCGTCCACGCTGGCGGAGCCGCGCTTCAGGGCTTCCTGGTAGAACTCGTCTTCCTTGGCCATGTAGAAACCTTCCGACAGCCAGGGCATGGGGAAGGATCCGCGGAAGAATGCAGCCTTGCGCATGGTCAAAAGTTCACCGGGGTAGATGACCGGTGTCAGGTGGGAAAATGCGCATTTGAGGGCTCTGGCCCGGCGGACGACGGGGACTTCGTTGTCGTACATGAAGTATTCCCGGGTGTACCAATAGGAAAACTCGTTGTTGGCGGAAGAGAGGGTGTCCATGTACATGTCTTTCAACTTCTGCACTCGCGGATGGGGTTTCCATTGAACTTCGCGGTCAATCACCTGCTCCGGAGCCTTACCGCCGGACTGATACTCCAGTGTGAGTCCGGTCTCGGCCATGATTTCACTGAACTTTTTTGCCATGCGTACCTCCTAATCAATTTTCTCGGCAAATGGGTCGTTTAACCCGCATTACATGAGCAAAAGGATTGCCAAGCCGGGTATTGTTCTTTTTTTCGTATGTGTTGGGTTTTGTAAAGCTTTTCATATCAATCGTTTGCAATTGTTTACCGTTTTCCGGTGACCTGAGCGGATTGAAGGAGAAACCCTTGTCAAAGGATTGGACAACTCGATGCGCCTTTCTGGTCTTCAGGGACCCGGAGGCGGTGTTGCCGCCAAAAAACAGATTCTGTAAAAAAACATGAATTGTCAAAAAGTACGACAGGGGTTTCATGCACTGCAGAAACGGCGCATAACCAGGCGCTTCCCTTCCGGATCGAACCCGACGTGAATCCGGCGTACGGGGCGGCGGGAATCGAGCAGTGTCTGAGCCACCGGGCGCATCACCTCTTTCTCGATGGTTCTCAGTATCTCCCTGGCTCCGTACTCCTGGGAAAAACCCAGTTCCGCCAGACGATCCACCGCCGGTTCGCTGCAGCGAATCTCCAAACCGCGGGGGATGAAGCGGCTGTTGAGGCGTTTCAGGTGAATTTTGACGATACGGCGGGCATGTTCGCGACTCAGGGGGTTGAAATGGACGATTTCGTCGATCCGGTTGAGAAATTCGGGACGGAAGAAGCGTTTCATGGCTCGTGTCTGAGCCGTTTTCGTGGGCGCCGATCCGGATTCCTCCTCCTGGGGGAAGCCGATTCGTGCGGAAACGGCAGAGCCGCTGCCGAGATTGGAGGTCATGATGATGACCGCCTTATCGAAATATGCCCTGCGACCGCGGGAGTCAGTCAGAAGCCCGGAGTCGAAAACCTGCAGGAAGATGTTGATCAGAAGCGGGTGGGCCTTTTCAATCTCATCCAGAAGGACTACACGATAGGGATCGCGGAGCATGTCATCGATCAACTGATTGCCGTCATCGTAGCCCACGTAGCCCGGAGCCGCCCCGACCAGACGGGTTACGGCGATTTCCTCCATGTATTCGGACATGTCGATGCGGAGCAACTTTCGTTCGTCTCCATAGAGTTCCCGACTCAACACCCGGGCCGTCTCGGTTTTGCCGACCCCGGACGGACCGATGAACAGGAACACTCCGTCGGGACGTTCGGGATTGATTTTCATGCCCATGCGGGAAGGTAC
>CAYMND010000363.1:0-3384 GCA_964391685.1 uncultured Clostridia bacterium
CCGAGAAAAGAGCCCCGACGGCATCATCGATTGTGGTGTTTTCCGTTTCTATCACAATCCGTCCGTTGCCCCCGATGGCGTCCCGGGAATTGACACTGAGATTGGCCAAAATCTGGTCCACCTGTCCCGGGTCAATCAGAACCGGCATCAGATCTTCTCCCGGTCGCCAGATCAGTTCGATGTTTTCTCCGATCAATCGTCCCAATATCTCCAGCATACCGGCAACTGTGGCGTTGAGATTCAATACCTTCGGCAGGATGGTCTGTTTTCGGGCGAAGGCCAAAAGCTGGCGGGTCAAGTTCGATGAGCGTTCCGCAGCCCTGCGGATCTGTTGCATATACCCAAACAAGGGGTGCTCTTTTTCAATTTTGACCAGGGACATATCAACGTAACCGAGAATCACCCCCAACATGTTGTTGAAATCGTGGGCCACCCCTCCGGCCAATCGGCCGACCGATTCCATTTTCTGTGACTGCATCAGCTGATCCTGCAGCTTTTCCCGCTCTTTTTCCGCCTGTTTCCTCTCTGTGATGTCCCGAAAAAACGACTGATACGTACCGTCCGGCATCATTTTGGTGCGCATGTCGATGCAAACCCTGGTTCCGTCTGGACGCACCAGTGTACGCTGATTTCCCACAACATGCCCCTGCTGCAGCAGATCAAAACGCAGGGGATTCTCTGCCAATTCACCCTCGATAAAACCGATATCGCCGATATGTTTCCCGGTTATTTCTTCGGCTGGTACACCGAGCATGTCACAGAAAGCCTGGTTGGCTCCCATGATCACCCCTTCATGGGTGCCGAGCAGAATGCCGTCCACCGCCAGATCGAAGAGTTCACGAAAACGGCTCTCGCTGTTTCGCAGAGCATCCTCGGCTGCCTTATGGTCGGTGATGTCCCGAAATACAGTCTGATAATTGCCGTCAGGCATTTTCTTGGTCCGCATGTCGACATTCACCTTCTTTCCGTCGACACCGATCAGAATTCGTTGTGCATTGACAATTCTCCCCTTATCCAACAGTTCCAGTCGAAACGGAACCTCCTGAACGCTACCCGGATCGAAAGGGATCTCCGTAAAATCCTTGCCAAGAAAATCGGAGGCGGGAATCCCCAGCATATCGCAGAAAGCCTTGTTTACCGCCCTGATTTTTCCATCTCTCGAGACGATTGAGATCCCGTCAACCGAGAGTTCAAACACTTCCCGATAGCGAGTTTCACTATCCCGAAGCATTTCTTCGGCGGCTTTCCGGTCGGTAATTTCGGTACTCATTCCGCAGACACCGGTTACGACATCTCCGCCTCCCCGTAACGGGAACTTGATGGAAATGAAAAACCGTTCCCTGACTCCGTTGGGAAGAACTTCTTCATATTCCGCCGCCTGCCCCGTTTCAATAACCCTGGTATCATTCCTCTGAAACTTTTCGGCGATTTCAACGGCGAACAACTCCTTGTCCGTCAGGCCGAGTACGGACTCCCGGGTCAGGCCGGTTGCCTCTTCCCATTTGCGATTGACGAACACGTAGCCGCCTTTCCGATCCTTCACATAGATCAAAGAACCGCTGTTTTCGATCAGGTCGGTCAAAAACGAACGATTTTCTTTCAAAGCCTCCTCTGCGGCCCACCGTTCGGAGATATCCTCAATGATGCCGATTCCTCCGCTCACGATTCCACCCTTCACCGCCGGTGCGAACACGGCCCGCAGGGGGATGCTCTTCCCGGAAGTGACCGCCTTGTAGATATCCTCATAATTTCCGATATCTCCGGAAATGGCTTTCCGGATCTCGACAACGAGTTTTTCATCGGGAAGATCCAGCATGGAAAGCCCGATCAGTTGCTGCCGATTCGAACCCAGAATATCCACGAAACGATCGTTGCAGGCCACGATCGTTCCCTCTTCATCGAAATAGAAAAGACCGAGAGGGGAATAATCGAATATCAGCCGATATTTCTCTTCACTCCTTCGTAAAGCTTCTTCAGCCGCCTTCCGTTCGGTAATATCCTGGTTGATGCCAAATACCCGAACTGGTTTTTGCTGGTCATCAATCTCTATCTCGCCCATGGAAACAATATACCGCAACTCTCCTGTGACTTTGCGGTGGATGCGGAATTCCGTAGTGTAGGGGTTGCCGGTGCGCATGGCTTCCTTCAGTTTATCGGCCGCAGCTGCCCGATCGTCGGGGTGGATGCACTCGGAGATCTCCGAAAACCGGGGGCGGTAATCCGCCGGAAAGCCCATCTGGCGCAGAGCCTCTTCCGAAGCCGAAACGATATCACTGACGATATCCCAGCTCCAGTCTCCCACCAGGGCGATTTCCTGGCTGCGCCTCAACCGGGCCAAAATGTCCTGAAAATTCTTCTCTGATCGCCGTTGTTCCGTAATATCGGAAATAACCGTCAACACCCCGGAAACACCTGGAGAGTCGTCGCCGATCTGCGGGTGGGCACTGATTTTTATCCATCGATAACAATCCCGCTCGGGATCCAATATCCCCATGACCACATCAGTTACACTTCGTCCGCTTCGCAAGGCCGCCTTTCCCGGATCTTCCTGGTCGGAGAACGGCGAACCGTTCTCGTGAACAGCCCTCCATCGCGGATCGAGGAAATCGGTCCCCGTCAACCGTTCTATACCGACACCCAAAATTCTTGAAGCGGCGGAATTAGCGTACAGGATCCGACCGCCGCTGTCCTGAAAGATGATTCCTTCAGGCAGGGCGTCACAGATTATACCGGAAAGTCTGACTCTTTCCTGCAAGCCATCAACGGTCTCCTTTCCGGCCTTTTTCATGGTTACACGACTCCGCCAGAACCCATTGCACCCTTTATTCCATTTGCGTACGACATGTCCTGGTTTTTCTCCTTTCGGCTTGAAAACTGTCTTTTCACTATAACTTCAATATGATGCAAAACCATCCTTTTGTCAGATCAGGACTTCCGTTCCATAAGATCTGCGATCTTGGACATCAGTACTTTTATGGTAAAAGGTTTCTGAATGAAATGAACCCCCTCTTCCAATGCACCGTGATGATCGATGACGTCCGCAGTGTATCCGGACATGAACAGGCGACGGATGTTCGGGTAAATGGGAAGAAGGCTTTTCGCCAGATCCTTTCCATTCATTTCCGGCATGATCACATCGGTCATCAGCAGGTTGATGTCACCCTGGTATTCTCTCGCCTTCTCAATGGCCTCACCCGGTGTGGCGGCCCGGATCACCGTATACCCGTTCCTTTCGAGCATAATGCTGATCATATTCAAGATGGACGGTTCATCTTCCACCAGAAGGACGGTTTCCCGACCGTGTACACGGGCGTTGTCTTCCCTGAAGGTTTCTTTTCCCATTTTTCCTTCAAAACGAGGTAAATAGATGGTGATGGTTGTACC
>CAYMND010000364.1:0-3382 GCA_964391685.1 uncultured Clostridia bacterium
CGAAACCTTTGAGGAAGAGGCAAAAGCAGTCGCCAGTTTTTAAAGCCTGACGCAAAGATTCCAAGTTGCGTATCGAGAGATTACCGTTCTCTTTCTTTGCGATGGCGGTCCTCGCCGCCATCGCGTTTTCCTTCAGCGTCGACTTGCCCAAAAGGCATGCCGGCGGTTTCAAATCCGACGAGTCCACCTATTTCGCCATTACCCAGAGCTTGGCCTACGACCAAGACCTTCGTTATGAAAACCGCGATCTGCAGCGCATCAGCAGCCGGTTCATCACCGGTCCGATGGGAATATTCCTGACCCAGAAAAACGACGGGAAAATCGTATACGCAAAATCATACGCCTATCCCCTCTGGGCCGCACTGTTTTTCCGTCTCTTTGATACCCACGGCATCCTCCTGTTCAACGCCCTGATGATCATCGCCTGTATTCTGATGGGATACCTGATGCTGCGCCTCGGCAACACCATCCCCTTCAGTCTCGGCTTGTCTGTTGTCTTTACCGCTGCTTCGGTAGTACCGGTCTACCTCTGGTGGATGACCGCCGACCTGTTCAATTATTTCATCTGCTTTGCCGGGCTCTTTTTTTTCTTCTATCCTTTCAAACGCCCGGCCTGGCAGGCTGCAGCCGGTTTTTTCTTCGCTTTCGCCGTCTACTCCAAACCCAGCACCGCCATCCCCCTGGCCATTGTCAGTCTTCTGCCTCTGTTCAAAAAAGAGTACAAACGATTCTTCCTGCTCTGCCTGGCGGGTCTCCTGACCGTTTCCGCCCTGCTGTCGTTTCAGATTACCCAGAGCGGAGACATCAATTATATGGCCGGAGAGCGCAAATCCTTTCATTTCGAATACCCGTTTCAAAAACCGGGCATCACCTTTGACAACGCTCAGCACAGCGTCAAGATGACCTTTGACAATTACTGGGACCGCTTTTACTTCTCTCCCAGATTAATGGCCACCAACCTGTTCTATTTCTTTTTCGGCCGTTTCAGTGGCCTGACAATCTACTTCTTCTTTTCTGTCATGTCACTGGTGCTCTTTTTTTTCCGAAAAAAGACATTGCAGGAATGGCTCCTTTTTACAGCCATCAGCAGTTCCATTCTGGTCTTCATCACCCTTATACCGAACTATTTCGGCGGCAGCGGTACCGTGGGCAATCGGTACTTCATGACTGTATACCCTCTTTTTTTGTTCATCATCTATCCCATCTGCGTCAAAGCCAAACACCTGCTGATCCCCACCGCCGCCGGCATCCTTTTCATACTGCCGATTGCCATGGATGGCATGTACATGTCAGCCACACCACGCTATCCGGCCATATCCGGCTTCGCGAGGTTCTTCCCGCCCGAAAAAACCCTGTACCAGAGTCTGCCGACAAACGAAAACGCAAGGGCTTTCGGCCGCTGGTACGGCCTTCCACCCGATCGGTTCCAGGTTTTCTTTTTAAACGATAATTTCAGAATTGATCCGGACAACGAGTTCACCTTCTGGACCCAGCCCAATCCGCAGCACCGACTGGAGGCATTTCTGGTGACCCGCCAGAATGTCCGAACCTGGCAGATCGAAATCCAGAACATCCCGTTGGACAATCGGGTTCGTCTGCGCATCGACGATCAGCAGGAAATTTTGAACCTGCCTCCAGAAATCCGTCACACCGTCGTGATGCGTCCCGTTTTCCCCCCCCTGAAGGTAGAAAACAAATTTGTTTATCACCTGATTGTCGAATGCTCCAGGGATTTTGTACCCTACCTGGCCGACAGCAGCAACAACGATCTTTCACATCGTGGGATCGGTATTCAATTGAGCATAAAGGACTGAACCATGTGCGGCATCTGCGGTTTTTTCTCTCCCGAACCGATTGACCCTTCCGTAATTCGCAAAATGAATGACCAGATCATTCATCGCGGGCCGGACGACGATGGCTTTTACCAGCACGAAAGCGTCACCCTGGCCGCTCGACGTCTGAGCATTATTGATCTGAATACCGGCCACCAGCCCCTGGGGTCCGCTTCCGGAGACAACTGGATTGCCTACAACGGAGAGGTGTACAACTTCCCCGAACTTCGCACGGAACTGGAAGAAAGGGGAATCCCCTTCAGGACAAAGACCGATACCGAAGTCATTGTCAATCTCTACGAAAATCTCGGAGAGAACTTTGCCGATCGGCTTAGAGGCATGTTCGCCGTGGCCGTTCACGATCGCAAAGAGGACCGGCTGATTCTGGCCCGGGATCCTGTAGGTATCAAACCGCTCTATTACCTTCATCAGCCCGGGAAAAACCGACTGATTTTCGGTTCGGAAATTAAAACGATCCTGCAGTTTCCTGGAGTGACCAGGGAGATTGATCCCCAGGCTCTCGATTTCTTTCTCAGCCTGGAATACATACCGGCTCCTCTCTCCATCTTCAAAGACATCCGTAAACTTCCTCCCGGCCACATTCTCAGTTTTTCCCGCCGCCAGGGACTTCGAATCCATCCGTATTGGTCCCTCAAGCGTCATGAACCGCCTCAGTACGATGATCTCGAGGACCTGACCGGCCAGCTGCGCGATCTGATCCGGGAATCGGTACGCATCCGTCTGGTTTCCGATGTGCCACTGGGGGCTTTTCTTTCCGGAGGAATCGACTCCAGCGCCATTGTGTCCCAGATGGCCCGATTGATGGACCGCCCGGCAAAGACCTATTCCATCGGCTTCCGGGAAGGAAGCTACAACGAGCTCGCCTACGCCGATATGGTGGCGAAGCGTTTCAAAACCGAACATCACACCCGCACCCTTGCCCCCGACATCCTGCCGTTGACCGAATACCTGTCCGGCTATCTCGATGAGCCATTGGGCGATTTTTCCAATTTCCCCACCTACCTGGTTTCCAAAACCGCCCGCGAGGGTGTGACCGTAGCCCTCTCCGGAGACGGCGGAGACGAGCTTTTCGGCGGCTACGACCATTATCAGGCCCAGATACTGGCGCAACGGACCGCCCTGCCCCTTTGGCGTACCGTCTTCCCGGCCATCGACCGCATGCTTTCTCCTCAGGCCCAGAAGCACGGCCTGATCAATCGAATCAAGCGCTACAGCGAAGGATTCAACTATCCGGCTGAAGATCGCCATTTTCGCTGGATGCAGTTTTTAAACCCCACAGAGAAGAAAAAACTGTACAGTCCCGGTTTCCTGTGCGCTGATTTTCTCACCCCGTTGAACCAGCGGCCTCCTTTTGTACAGCACTTTCAAGACAGCACGCAGTTTCCCGGACTCGGACAGGACCTATACCTCGATTTTAAGACCTACCTTCCCGACAATATCCTGGTCAAGGTCGACCGCATGAGCATGGCCACTTCACTGGAGGCCAGGGTACCGCTGCTGGACAAGAAACTGGTGGAATTCGTTTTCTC
>CAYMND010000365.1:0-3376 GCA_964391685.1 uncultured Clostridia bacterium
GCTCTTCTCGAATCATCCAGCTCCACAGAGAAGGCGGCAATGCCGGATCGGTATCCGCACTGACCTCCACCTCCCGCCTCTCGGTCCCTGCGATGCACATGGAGCAGCCCGCCGGAGCTTTGATCACCACTTCTCCTTCATCGGGGAGTACGCTCCGGATCAATTCCTGTCTACCCTGAAGCAGCAGTGAGAAAACCAGATACAGCGGAAACCCAATCATCCAGCCGGACAAACAGAACATATCGCATCGTTTCAACATCGCCATATTACTATACGACGAAACTCGCCAAAAAGCGTCTCATACCACAAGTCATTTTCCTTGTTTGCGTACCAAATTGCAAAATCGAACCCTTTACCCCAGATTGTAGCGATCACACAATCCCCGTCTGCAACGACGGTACACCGGAAGGTCAAGTCCTCTCGCTGCAGCCCGTTTCAGAACTTCCTCCACCAGTGAATCGAACTCTCCTCTCCTTTCCCTGTCAAGATCCCGATACAGTGAAGACGTGGTGGTTTCAGCAAAGCCTGCCAGTTTGGCAACCATGCAGTCACAAGAGAGTCCAGCGAGTCGCAGCCCTTCGGCCCGGGCCAGGATCAGTAGCTCACGGACCAGACTACGAAAGGTTTGCAAACGATGAGGATCCTGTAGAATCCCCCTGAGTGTACAGGAATAAAGAGAAGTGACCACCGCGACAGGTGATACGAAGAGATATTTTCCCCAGATCGCCTCGGCAACGGGGCAGGCCAACGCGGCATCAACTCCTCCCAACCGGAACAGTTCGCAAAATGCATCGATGTTCCGGGTTTCATCGCCGATATCCCCGCAGAACAGACGCCTGGGTCCGCCTTCCCAGCACACGACTCCGGGATCAACCAGATGGGCTCCGACATAAACACAGCCGTCCAGAATGCGTTTCCCCGGGAGCAGCCTTTTCATGATGCTGCCGTTACCGACACCGTTCAACAACGAACAAACCCATGATGTCCCGGTCAACACGGGCTTCCAGAAATTCAACGCCTCTTTCAGCCGGTCGGATTTAACGGCCAAAATCATGATATGCTGAGAGGAAGCCATTTGATCAGGAGAAGAAACAACGTCTCGGAATTGATATGTCTTCTCGCCCTCGGAAGAAACGATCCGGAGTCCGTCCTTGCGAAGCGGCCCCAGATGGCGCTCAGTGACCAGCAGCGATACGTTGACTCGGGGTTCATCACGCAGTCCCTCCAGCAAAGCGGAGGCAAATATTCCTCCCACCGCTCCGGAGCCGACGACACCGATCTGAAGTCGCTGACAATCAAATTCATTCAACAACGGTTCAATCGGTCCGTTATCCATCTCCTGCACCTCGCTTCCGTCCCCTGTAAATGGAAGGCGTCACGTTGTAGATTTTTTTAAAGGCCGTGTTGAATGCAGACTTGGAGTAGAATCCGCTCTCATAGGCTATTTCGATGATGCTGCGGTGCTCTCTCGGATCGGACAACCTTTCGGCGGCGGCTTCCACGCGATAGCGGTTGATAAATTCCTTTGCACTCAGTCCGATATTGTTGTTGATGACCTGGGAAAGGTGGTTGGCGTGTACGCCCATTTGATCCGCCAACCGGTGCAAGGTCAGACTGGCTTTCAGGTAAGGTCTCTCGGTATCCATGAGCTTCAACAGCCTTGCCTTGATCTCTTCGGCCCGTTCACCGCTCAATCCGGAGGTGCTGTACTTGGCGCTGTCCGGCCTTGCAACAGACTTCCGTCGGGTCCTGACCGCAACAGTCAGGACCGTTCCGGCGGCCGCTGAAATGACAACTATAATCAGAATGAAAAACCAGGGAGAGGAACGGCCGCTCACAGTGAAGTTCAGGTGCGCCTGTGGCTCCTGCCAGCATCCGTCCCCGGTGTTGATCCGGGTCAAGACCCGATACTTGCCGGGGGAAAGATATGAGAGAAGAATTTGATCTCCAACCGAGCTCGACCGTTTCCATCCGCCCGGATCGCCTTCCACACGATACAGAAGACTCACCTTTCCCGGATCGGCGAGCCTGGAAACCATAAACTTCAGCAGCAGCATATCCCCTTCATTGAGTTTCAATCCCTTTTGCCGCAGACGGCCAGCGCCTGTCTCATGACCGTTGATGTAAATCCGGTCCAAGAATACTTTTGCAGGGAGGGGGCGTATAGGCACCCGTTTTTCTACCCATTTCAATTCCCGGTCATGTATCCACCACAACCATGAATCGCCCTCTCCGCCGATTCCCCAGACCTCCGAATCACTCCCGACGGCGGACAAACGGATGGAGGGAATCGGCATTTCATCGGTTCCGGCCTGCAAGGCATCCGTTGTATTCACTCCGACAAAACCGTCTTTTCCGGTCAGCCAAACCAAACCGCCGCCGATACTCCGAATTCGGCCCGTTTGGTGAAGTTCGCCATAAGACAGGTCCAGGTTCAGGGGCAGCCACCGGTCTTTGTTTACAGTACCCAATCCGGCCGATTGATGCAGTGCCAAAAGATACGGCCCAGCGACAGCGATTGAGACGAATCCGTTCTGCAACACTTTATGGCCGATCTGTCTGGGCGGAGCGCCCTCTCCGGCCTGAAACAGCAACCCGTCCCGAATCATCCACAGTTCGGCTTGCCCGGTAACCAGTAACTCGGCTCTTCCGCATGGCTCCATTGGCCATGCCACCACGGGGATCAATGTGGCTTCATTCAGACAAACCAAACCCCTCTCCTGAACGAGCCATATGGCGTTGTCACCTGAAAAACAGGCATCCAGCACCTTTCCTGCGGCCGACAGTTCGTCGGGCCAGACCTTCATCAGTGGCCTTCCTCCGCGCCGCGGCATTTTCATCATGCCGTCATCGCCGATCAAAACACTTCCACCATCCCCATCTTTTATCCAGAAACCCGGATGATGAAGTCCTTGTGCTGTCACCTTTTCAAATTCGTTCTCACCCGGTTTCATACGCCAGACGTCTCTACCCTTGGCAGCAAAGAATGTTTCTTCCCGGTCCAGGTCAACCTGGGAATCCTGCAAGGATTGCGGCAACGGGACCGATCGGTTTGATTCGCTCCGGAGACACAAGAGGCCGTTGCCCGAGGTTGCCAGCCATAGGGTGCGGCCATCCATCTGAATCAAGTCCGTAACAAATAAAGGATCAATACTCTTGATGATTTTTTCAGCATATCGACCATCCAGACCCCATCGCCAAAGACCGTCCCCCATCGTTCCCAACCATACACACTTTCGAACCGCATCGAAAACGATGCAGGTCACCGACTCGCACCAGGCCTCTTCCGTAACAGAATATTGTCTGATTTCTCCAGCCTGCGCCAGCCAGACAATTTTTCCGGAGTCGACAACGAAAATTCCGCCTTCCGGTCCCG
>CAYMND010000366.1:0-3365 GCA_964391685.1 uncultured Clostridia bacterium
TCTTCAATGGGCACCAGTCGCGGGAAATAGCTCAACTTGATAAAAAGATATTCGAGCATGATGCGCGGATTTTCGGTATTGCGCATCGTCTGCTCCAGATCTTTGGCTGCATGAAAAAACCGGAGAAGCTCCACTTCGCCGACTCCTTCCAGTATCTCGCCGATACGTTTCAGGTTGGCGGGATTGAGATTGTGGAGCCCCGCCCCTTGAGGAACGGTTTTGAAAATGATCAGGTCCCGAAGAAACTTGAGGTATTCCATGTAGAAGACCCGCAGATCCATGCCGCCTTCGCAGAGCTGCTGCACCGCGCCGATGACAGCCGGACGATCCGCATGGACTACCGCCTCGGTCAGGGCGATGAACACATCCTCGTCCACGACACCCAGAATGTCCGCCACATCCTGGTCCTTCACTTCCCCTTTGGCCAGGGCGATCGCCTGATCCAGCACCTTCTTGGCATCCCGCAGGCTTCCCTCCGCCGATTTGGCCACCATGAAAAGAGCGTAGTCGGTTATTTTCACTCCCTCCTTGTCGCAGATCTCCCGCAGGACCTGCTTGATGACATCGAGGGCGATGGTCTTGAACTCAAAATGCTGACAACGGGAAACGATGGTGGCCGGAATCTTGTGAAAATCGGTGGTTGCCAGAATGAAATAGGTGTGTTCCGGCGGCTCCTCGATGGTCTTGAGCAATGCGTTCCATGCCGAATTGGACAGCATGTGAACCTCATCGATGACCACCACCCGATACGGATTCTTCAGGGGTTTGTACCGCACTTTCTCTCTCAGGTTGCGGACTTCTTCGACACCGTTGTTGGAGGCTCCGTCGATTTCTATGTAGTCGGGTGAACGATCGGCGGTGATTTCCTGACAGATCTCGCAGCGGTTGCAGGGTTCCCCTTCCTGAAGATCGCTGCAGTTGAGCATTTTGGCCAGGATCCGAGCGGCCGAAGTCTTGCCCACTCCCTTGACCCCGGAAAAGATGAGTGCCGGATACAGCTTTTTCTGGATCAGCGCGTTCTGCAGTGTTTTGGTTACGTGGGGCTGCCCGATAAGATCGGAAAACCTCTGCGGACGATACTTGCGGGCCAGAGCCAGATACATGCCTCCTCCCTGAACCGGTCGGGATCAGGAAGACGGAACGGTTTATAGAAGGCCCAGGAGGTCCTGAACGCCTTCAGGTTCCCGCTTATTGCTGCTACCTTTCGGTCCTGACACGGTTCGCAGGCCTGAACCGTCAGGTTCCTGGACCCGATTAGTTCATTTTAAGTCAAAAATACAATCCGGAGAGGGTGGGATTCGAACCCACGGTACCGTTTCCAGTACACACGCTTTCCAAGCGTGCTCCTTAAACCACTCGGACACCTCTCCAGGCGTCAAGACCGTTATTCTACCCCGAAACCGCCTGTAAAAGCAAGACATAATCTTCGGATATCTTCGAAAACCTGTAATTGACAGACGCCCGGACTTGTACTACCATCCGTTGTACAAGGAAGAACATGTACCCAACGCACCATTCCGCCCCGCAGCGCCGCCCGGTTCTCGCTGTTTTTATACTGCTGATCCTCACCTTCCTCCCCCTGAGCGCGGATGACACCGAAAACCGTGAACTCAAGCCCTCACTGGAGTTCACCTCCTTCGTTCAAACCTGGTTCACCGCCGCCGACGGCAAGCCCGACAAGGCCGGAGACCCGGACGACCTGTACGGATTCAGCATCCCCCGGATCCGTTTCAATCCGTTCGGCACCATCGGCAGCAAGTTGAGCTGGCACGCCACACTCTCCTGGGACCGACTCGAGTCGGTTATACTGGACGTCTACATCGACTACGCCATGTCGCCGACGTTTTCTCTGCGGGCCGGACTTTTCCCCGTCCCAGGCGCGATATCGGGCGAACTGACGCCAGTGGAAGATCTGGATTGCGTGGACACAAGCATGGTGACCCAGTCATGGAACGACAACACCGGCTTGAGGACCTACCGCAGCATCGGGGTGATGGCCAGCGGCAGTGTCATGCAGAACTGGGTTCACTACCGGCTCATGGTCGGTAACAGCAGCGGCAACGATTCCCTGAACATCAAGCCCACCGATGCGGTATACGATTTTCCGGACAGCGGTCTCAAATTCTGGGGCCGCATCGAGACCAGACCGCTGCAAAGTCTGGATATCGGAGCCTTCTTCAGCAATACCATCGTCGACAACCAGGAAACCAAAAACTATTCTTTCGGCGCCAACCTTTCCTTCAACCTGGACGATCTGTTCATCAAAATGGAATATATCGCCGGTGAATACGGACTGACAGACCACCTGACGGAATGGCGCGGTTTCTGGATGACCGTGCGCTATCATATGAAGCGTTTCAGCCCCGTATTCCGCTACGACAGTTACACACCGGCAGTCGATTCCATCGACAGCGCCGGAGTCAACCGCTACGACCAGATCACTCTGGGTGTCAACTACGAGGCGAGCAGCGCCGTCCGCCTCAAGGCCAACATCATTTTCCGTAAGGAGAACGATCTCCAGGGAGATGCCCTGAAACTGCGCAACAACCTGCTGACCCTCAGCCTGCAATACCATTTCGGCGGCAGGATCCTGTAAGTTCATTCTTTTTTCACTCTGGTTCACACGCCTTGTTACAGAGAAATGAAATGATTTATAATGCCGGTTCAGCCAGATGAAACGAAAAGGAACACAGATCTTAAACCGCCGGGTTATGGTCATCGTCAGCATAGCCGTTTTTCTGCTGGTGTCGATTCTGGCCGTGGCCCATTACAACCTCAGCATCCAGGATGCCAACCACATGGCCCGCAAATACCTGACGGCCATCACCGAAGGAGTCAGGGAGACCGTGGACGCCTGGCTGCAGGAGAAGTGCAACGCCGTTCACCTGCTGGCCACTTCACCGTCAATCCGGGAAATCGCCCGGACAAACCCGGTGGACGCCAGACCTGTGCTGCTCCATTTTTTTAACGTCATGGGCGGGTACGAAGCTGCTTTTCTCACCGATACGGATGGTTTCATCCGGGTGGACACTCATCCCGAGCACGATAGACCTGCAGTGGACATCAAGACCCGATCTTATTGGAAAGCATTCTCCGAAAACGACTTCAAACTCCTTCTCAACCCCGTGATCGAGCGATCCCCGGTTACCGGGAAACTGGTTTTCGTCATCATCGAGGGCATTCGGGATGAAGACGGCACCCTGCTCGGCAACATCGGCACATCCATCGATTGGGACCAGTTTCTGGATAAATTTCTCCTTCCGGTCAAGGTCGGCAATACCGGTTACGTTGCCATAACCGACCTCAACGGCCGCAACATCGGCCACCTGGACAAAAGCCTGAATCTGGAGGATCTCTCGTCGGAA
>CAYMND010000367.1:0-3365 GCA_964391685.1 uncultured Clostridia bacterium
GAATGGTTCGCCGCAGTCGGTTCCGATGTCAAAACGATGTCAACTGTTTTTTTCATAATGCGTCCGTTTTTTACAACATAGCACTCTGTCCGGCAAGCAGTCAACCCGCTTTCGTTATTTGCGTTTCAATCTTTTCTCGACCTCTTCCATGCTGAGAGCCACCACGATCGGCCGTCCGTGCGGACAATAGTCATGCTGCTCAAGGGTGAAAAAATCAGTAAGCAATCGCTTCATTTCCTGCTCCGAAAGGGGATGATTGACCTTGATGGCGCTCTTGCAGGCAAGCGTCGCCAGTTTGGCGGGAACGCTCTTTTCCCCGCATTCCTCGTTGTCATTCAACAAGGCCTGCAGCGTTTCCCTCGCTTGAGTGTCCGATATCTCAGCAGGATAGGAGCGTATGGAAAGAACCCTGTCTCCAAGCGGCTCCAATTCGTACCCCAGTTGTCCCAGCGCCTCTTTTCGCTCTTCATATTGAGCCCATTCCCGTGGAGACAATTCACAAAGGATCGGAAACAATGTGGCGGCGGAAGTGATTCTCCCCTCCCCGTCAACCTGTCTCAGCAAGCGGTTATAAATAACGGTTTCATGCGCATTGTGCTGATCCACCAGCAGCAGTTCGCGGTCTTTTTCAACGATGATATATGAGTTTACAAACTGCCCGAGAATTCGATATTCTTCGTCTTTTTGCGTAAACAAGGAGGGTTCCGAATGACTCGAAGGCTCGGCAATCCAGCCGACCTGGGCCGAATTCATTCGATTCAGCGATGTGATAGTCCCCGACGCATCCGCCCTCCGCACCAACCCGGAGAGTCGATTAACCGGTTCGGACACCAGGGCTGGCTCTCCCCTCAAAGTCGATATCAGACTGCGATAAACCCATGAAAAGAGAGCCTGATTGTCGGCAAATTTGATCTCCAGCTTCATGGGGTGGATGTTGACATCGATTTCGTGGGCAGGTACATTGAGTAGAAGGACTCCCTGAGGTTGACGATCCTTTTCCAGAGCCCCCTTGTACGCCTGATTGAAGGCCGCCATAAGTGTCTTCTCCCTGACATTCCGGCCGTTGACGAAAAAAAACTGCCGTTGCCGGTCCCGTCCTCCCTTTCCGGGTTTACTGATCCAGCCGTTCATTCGCCAAACCTGCCCCCTTTCATTTTCCAGGGGCATCAGGCCCTCTAGGAACTCCCTGCCAAAAACCTGATATATTCTGTCTCGAAGAGAATGTACCGCCGGGAAGGAAAAAAGCTCCCGGCCGTTATGGCTGAGTGAAAATGTGACAGTCCAATATGCCAGCGCCAGCTGTTCTGTATACCGCAGAATCGCATTCAGTTCGGTCCGCTCGCTCTTCAGAAACCGTTTTCGGACCGGAAAATTGTAAAACAGGTCCGATACGGTTAAATCGGTTCCTCTCTGACAGATTGTTTCTTCCCTGCTTTTTTCACCCTGGCAATCCATACTAACAGCAACACCCAATCCACTGTGCTCCGTGGAACTGGTCAGAAAAATCCTGGAAACCTGGGCGATCGAAGGTAGGGCCTCACCCCGAAAACCGAGTGACTTCAGCCGGTCAAAATCCTCCAAGTTCTGAATTTTGCTCGTGGAGTGACGAGAAAAGGCCGGTGCGATATCATCCGGGAAAAAACCGCACCCGTCATCGCTGATGCGGATCTTTTTTTTCCCTCCCTCATCCAGTTCAATCCGTATGACTTTGGCCTGTGCGTCCAGGGAATTCTCAACCAGTTCCTTGACCACCGACAACGGTCTTTCTACTACTTCTCCCGCTGCGATCTTGCTGTAGACTTCATGAGGCAATGCCTTTACAATACCCATTTTTCCCTGAAATCAGTTGTTGCCGGTCAGAACCATGCCGATATCGTCATGAACGTAACTGCCGTCGTTGGCGTACGGCCCGTACGGGGAATCATCCGGAGCACTCAGGCGTGTGACGCCGTCCGAAAAGGGACTCGACCACAATCCGTCGACCCCGGAGGAGAGGACCAGCACTCTATGGGCAGCGGTGTTGACCAGACTGTTCCCCGGAAAATAACGAGCACTGACAACATACTGCCTGCCCCACGGATCCAGATAATGCGGACGATCAATGTACGGCCCTCTCCAGGAGAAATCTCCTGAAATCGGATAATCCTGACCGGACTGGTTCTGGTTTGTCGCCCCTGCGTCATCGTCGGGGTTGTTGTAGTACAGAAAATCGCAAATTTGTTTTGCAGGCCCCAAGGTTCCCCAGTTGGCCGCCCCTGTCCGTGCTCCGGCAGCTGTTCCGGTTGCCACCGAATCCCCCGATTCTCCTGTCAGAAGCCTGGAAACACCTCCAGCTGGGCCATCAGCGTTGGTGGATGGCCATTTTCCGGTATCTTTATAGAGCATCATCACGGCGGCGGCGATAACCTGCACTTCGTTATTGGCTCTCGTAATCTGCGAATCCCGGATATGCTTGGCGACAGTCGGCACCAAAATGGCCACGAGTACCGCCACCACCGCCAGTACAACCGCCATTTCCATTAAAGTGAACCCATCTCTATTCCTCATACTTCTCCTCCAGACGTTTCATCTTTTCGATCAAAGTCGTCCGTTTTATCTTCAACATTCTGGCGGCCTGTTGCTTGTTCCATTGTGTCTTCTGCAGACTGTCCAGAATCAATCGTTTCTCGATGTTCCGAATCAGCTCCGGCAAGGATAGCCCTTTGGATTCGAACAATTCGGTGTCAATGGTTTCCTTGTCTTCCGTCTCCGTCTTGGATGCCGTGACTTCCTGGGGAACGTGACGGGGCATGAAAACCATCACATCCGGATTTAAGACTACCATTCTTTCAATGATATTTTCAAGTTGTCTGACATTCCCCGGCCAGCGGTACTGTTGAAAAAGGCGGATTGCACCCAAAGATATTTTTTTCGGGGGGATCGAATACCTCTTGCACACCGACTCGATGAAATGGGTCGCCAGCACGGCAATGTCCGAAAGCCTTTCCCGGAGAGGAGGAATGTTGATGGGCACGACGTTCAATCGATAGAACAGATCTTCCCTGAAATGACCGTTGGCCACCATCTGCATCAAATCGGAATTGGTGGCCGATACAATCCGTACATCCGCTTTGACCAGCTGGTTGTCGCCCACCCGCTCAAACTGTTTGTATTGCAGAACCCGAAGCAGTTTGACCTGCAGTGAAGGAGGCATGGTCGATATTTCATCCAGAAAAATGGTTCCGCCGTTGCTCGCCTCGAACTTTCCCTTTCGATCTTTGACTGCTGAAGTAAAGGCTCCGCGAACATGCCCAAACAGTTCCGATTCCAGAAGATTCTCTGGAATGGCCCCGGTATGCACCGCCATGAATGAATGTCCGGCTCGG
>CAYMND010000368.1:0-3348 GCA_964391685.1 uncultured Clostridia bacterium
CCATGTTCGAACCATTCTACCGCGTGGATAAATCCAGGTCCAAGGAGACCGGTGGGTACGGACTGGGATTGAACATGGTGCATAAAATCGTCTCTGCCCACGGTGGGCGAATCGAAGTCGAAAGTACTCCCGGAAAAGGGACCACAATCACGATCCATCTGCCTTTTCACCCCTGAATCCCCTGTTTTACATCGTTACAAACTGTTACAACTCTGTAGCATTTCATTCACACCTTTATCGTTTAATCATTATGAACGCGTCCGGAGCCCGGTGCCCGGCGAGGAGGTCGAATGAAAAAAGCAATTTTGCTGCTGATGTCGGTTCTGCTCTGGTTCACGTCCATAACGGCGACACCCCAGGACAGCCCCGATCCCCGGACATTGACTCTGAAAGAAGCTCTCGAGAAAGCCCTTGTCGGCAATATTGACCTGCAACAGTCCCAAAATCAGCTGACTTTGTCGGAAATCACCCTGAGGAAACAGAAATCCAGCCTGCTTCCCGAGTTGTCCTTCTCCGCCAACGGCGCCCGAAAGTTCTCCAATGGTGATGGCAGCGTTGACGCCACCACGGCGGGCTTCACTCTTCAGGCCAGCGTGAATCTATTCAACGGTTTCGCCGATGTCTCCGCCATCGAGATGTCCAGACTGGAACAGATGGTCAGCCGCAAAGAGCTGGACCGCAATACTCAGACCATCATCTTCAACATCATTCAGGCATACATGCAGGCATTGGCCAGCCAGGATTATATCCGGGTGGAAGAGGAAAACCTGAAATCCCAGCAGATTCAGCTTCAGCTGATCGAGGATTTCTTCAATGCCGGAAAGAAGGCGAAAGCCGATCTGTACCAGCAACAGGCCGAGATTGCAGCCAGCGAACTCAATCTCCTCAACGCCAGGCGCAGCGACCATGATAACAAGCTGGCCCTGATGCAGCTTCTCGGGGAATCCCCCCGTGGAGATTATCTGGTAATCGACCCGGACACCGATGGGATCCTGGAGCGGCTGTCCCGCCTGGATCCCGAGCAGGAAGCCCGTTCAGCCATTGAAAAACGTCCTGATCTTCAGGGCAGGGAGTTCAGTGCCCAGGCATCGGAGATCGGCATCAAGGCAGCGGCTTCCGGATACTGGCCAACGGTTTCCCTTTCCGCCGGTCTGGGCTCGAATTACAGTGACATCATTTCGCGCAGCCTGTCGAACCAGCTGTTCGACGACAACCTGAACGGCAGTGTGGCGGTAACCCTTTCCATACCGGTTTTCGACCGTTTCAACACCGCCAATTCAGTGGCCAGTGCCCGGATAGCCCATAAAAACAGTCGGCTGGAAATGGAAAAAGCCCGGAAACAGATCGAGCTGGACGTTCAACAGGCCCTGCAATCCTTCCACAGCGCCGTAGCCTCCAGGGAAGTTTCCGAAAAGCAGCTGGCCTATTCCGGACAGGCCATGGAGAGCCTGGAAGCCAGGTACAAGGTGAACGCCGCTACCATGGCTGAACTGATCCAGACCAGAGCGCAATGGATGGACGCTCGGTATAACGAGGTTCAGGCTCGCTACAACCTGATCATCAAAGCTGTGGAACTGGCATATCAATGCGGTGACGATCAGACGATGATCAACCTGATCAAATAAAGGAAAAGGAGAAAAAAATGAGCAATAGCAGAAAAAAATGGTATGTTGCCGGTACAGTCGCCATAATAGCCGCCGCAACCGCTTTCTTCGCCCTGAAGCCCGCAGCCGCCGGTAATGGCAAGAACAACTTTGAACTGTCCGAGCTGAAGCGCGGAAATCTGGAGATACTGGTGGACAGCACCGGAACCTTGAGTGCCCTGGAAACCGTCGAAGTCGGTTCCCAGGTATCGGGCAGAATAGAAAAAATATACGTGGACTTCAATTCCGAAGTCAAAAAAGGCCAGATCCTGGCCCAGATCGAGAAACTTCCTTTCGAGATGTCGGTCCAGGATGCACAGGCCAACCTTCTCAGCGCCAAGGCCAAGATGAATCAGGCCGAAGCGGAACATCACCGGAACCAGATTCTCTTCGACAAAGGGCATATCTCGGAAACCGAATACCTGACTACCAAGACCACCTACGAAACGAGCAAGGCCGCTTACAACCAGGCCGAAGCCGCCCTGAACAAGGCCAGGATCAATCTGGGATACACCGTCATCAGTTCACCCATCGACGGTACCATCATCGAACGGGCCATCGACGAAGGCCAGACCATCGCCGCCTCCTTCTCCGCCCCCACCCTTTTCATCATCGCCCAGGATCTCAAGCAGATGCAGATCGAGGCCCAGGTCGATGAAAGCGACATCGGCCAGATCCAGGAAGGCCAGAACACCCGCTTTACCGTCCAGGCTTATCCCGAGAAAATTTTCAGCGGGATAGTCCGCCAGATCCGCCTGCAGCCGGAAACCATTCAGAATGTGGTCAACTACACCGTGGTCATCGATGCCAAGAACGATGAAGGACTGCTGCTTCCCGGAATGACCGCCACCGTCGATTTCATCGTGGAGGACAAAAAAGACATTCTTCTGGTGCCCAACAGTGCCCTCAGTTACATTCCTGCGAAAGAGATTCTGGCCAAAATGGAGAAGCCCGCAAGACCGCCTGTACCCGGCGGCAGTCCAGCGGTTCCTCAGATTCAGCAGCAATCGAACGCCAGGCAGCCTGAAGACATGGGACGTGTTTTCTACCTGGCTGAAGATAAAAGCATCCGAATGGGGCTTTTCCGAAAAGGGTCCAGCGACGGAAAAATGACCGAACTGCTCGGCAGCCGGGATCTCAAGGAAGGAATGATGATCATTACCGGAACCGGCAGCACAGCCAGGAAGGTGAGCCAGAGACAGGGCGGCTTCTTCGGACCACCCCCCGGAGGCCCCCGTTAGGTGGGTGATTCCATGAGACCGATAGACCTCAAAAAAATTCGGAAGGTATACCGCGTGGGCGACATGGATGTGGTCGCCCTGCGCGGTGTGGACCTCCAGGTGGAGGAGGGCGAATTCGTCGCCATCATGGGCGCCTCCGGTTCCGGAAAATCGACCCTGATGAATGTAATCGGCTGTCTGGATCAACCGACATCCGGCACATACCTGCTGGAAGGCATCCAGTTGGGCAACCTCAGTGTACGCAACCTGGCCGAAATCCGCAACCAGAAAATCGGATTCGTCTTCCAGGGATACAACCTTCTAGCCCGTACCAGTGCACTTGAAAATGTCGAGCTTCCCCTGCTTTACGATCGACGGCATCACAGTGAAAGTCCCCATGACCGGGCAGTGGCGGCCCTGAAGCGGGTGGGACTGGAAAACCGGATGGATCACGAACCGAGTCAGCTTTCCGGTGGCCAGCAACA
>CAYMND010000369.1:0-3338 GCA_964391685.1 uncultured Clostridia bacterium
TCTTCGAAGTCTACTCCGTGGGCCCCGGCTGGGCTCCAGGCAGCGGAAACCCCGGAGCGATTTGGGCCGCCCAGCGCATCCCCGACGATCAGACGGTGATCATCCCCAACTGGAGCATCATCAAGGAGATTGACCCGGAAGACGAAGACCGCTTCATGGTCTCCGACAACTACATGCGGGAAGCCGTTGACCGCGGCTGGTACGATCCGGACTCCGGCAGACCATTCGTCTGGCAGGAAATCTATTCCCCCATAGCAGCCGAGTGGGCCACCAGCCGATTCTGGTCTTTTTTTAAAAGATTCGCTCCCGGTGCTGTCCCCCTCCCCGACCGCAGCATGGGCAGCAATCCCTACAAAGGCCTGGACCAGTACCACCAGAGCGTGGAGCCCCTGTCCCTTTATCCCTTCTCGGTCAAGCCGGATCAGCCGCTGACCGTTCAGGACATCATGGCCTTCCAGCGCTCGGTGCACGAAGGCAGCATATACGATATGAGCGAGGATCCGGCGTGGCTGGTGCCCGATGGCAAGGGTGGCATCGGGAAAAGCCCCCTGGCGACGCCATTCCCAGGCAGTCACCTGCGAAAGCTTCTGCGCATCACCAACCGTCGTCCCGTGGCCCGACACCGGGGGGAATACGGCATGGTCGCCCAGCTGAGAAGCTGGCTTCCGGACCCCATCGGCGGCGTCTACCTCGTCTACCTCGACAATCCCTACTTCAGTCCGTATATTCCCATATACGCCGGCAACCTCTCCATTCACTCCGCCTATGCCGAATACGACCCGGAACGGTTCAGCGACACATCGGCCCGATGGGCCATCGATTTCGTCGACAACCTGGCCAACCTTCGTTTCCAGGACGCTTCCCGGGACGTCATCACCGCCCGGACTCCTTTCGAGGAGGAGATGTTCGCCGAGATGGGAAAAATCGAGCAAACGGCGTTGAAACTTCATACATCGAAACCGGAAAAAGCCCGAAAGCTGCTGACCGATTTCACCAACGGCTGGATGGCCAGGGTGATTCCCCTCTATGTTAAAATCCGGAACGACCTCATCGCCCACTACACCAACAACCGCGAGTAGTCGACAGGAATTTTGACATCGGAGTCAAGACATGGTGATGGATTCGGGATCGTCCGGACGGTCGATGACCCGCCACTCGTTGGCTTCGATATCGAAATCGGCGATCTTGTTCAGAGGGAGTTTCATATATCGTCCCGTGGCGGTCACCGCCACCTCGCCGGAAGGCAAAACCAGTTCACCACTCCCTTCGAAAATCCGTCCCCGATCGTTGGTTATGCGGCCGAACACCTTCAACGGCTGATCCAGGGGAACCGGCTTTCGGAAATTCGTAGTCAGTTCCAGGGTAACGCCCCAGATCTCCTTTCCCACTTCTCCCAGCACCGCCCGCCCGATGGTCTCATCCAGAATGGCGGCGGCGATACCGCCGTGCATCCGGCCGGGATAACTCTGATGCTCTTCACAGGGGTGGAAGATCGCGCACAGGTCGCCGTTTTCCAGCTCGTAAAATTCCGCTTTCAGACCAAGATCGTTTTTCAGACCGCACACCAGGCACAGTTTGGAATTGGGTTGTTTCTTTATTACTCGATGTTTCATCCCCTTCTATACCACAACATCAAGGCCTCCGGCTAGAGGGGGTTCCGTTATGCTCCGACTCTCCAACCTTCGTCACCGGCAAAATCTCGAATTGCATTCCAATGGATGGGAACCATGCAAAACGCCTGTATAATTCCATCTGTCGATGTTAAAATGGATTAAAGCGGTTGACATCATGAATAATACCCAGCGACATTCCGAAAAAGATTCCGGGCCGGAAACGGTTCCGTCCATGGAGGAACAGGTCGGCCGGATGCTGATCGTCGGGTTTCGCGGCACGGATATACATGACGGCGATCCCCTGTCGGACGATCTCCGTTCGGGGCGGATCGGCGGGGTGGTTCTGTTCGACCGGGATGTACAAATAGCCGATTCCGACCGCAACATCTCGAATCCCAAGCAGGTCCGTCGCCTGATCGACGGTCTCAAATCGCGTTCCCGCCATCCCATGCTGGTCGGTGTCGACCAGGAAGGCGGCCGGGTCAGCCGGCTCAATCCCCGTCACGGTTTCCCGGAAACGGTCAGCCAGCAGTACCTGGGCGAACGAAACGACCCATCGCTGACGAATCGATACGGTGAATCTTCGGCAAACCTGCTGTCCGAACTGGGCTTCAACCTCAATTTCAGCCCCTGCGTCGACTTGAACATCGATCCGGACGGTCCGGCCATCGGCCGTTTCGGGCGAAGTTTCTCCGCCGACCCCGAAATCACGGTCCGCCACGCCCGAATCGTCCTGGAAAGTCTGAGAAAACACGGAATTCTTCCGGTGTTGAAGCACTTTCCCGGACACGGAAGCGCCGGCGGCGACACTCACCTGGGACTGGTGGACGTATCCGCTTCATGGTCCGAAACCGAACTGATCCCCTTCCACCGACTGATCGCCGAAGCCGATCCGCCGATGATCATGACCGCCCATGTCTTCAACCGCCACCTGGACCCGGACTTCCCGGCCACACTTTCAGCACGGATCGTTACGGACCTGCTGCGTAAAAAAATGGGTTTCAAGGGAGTCGTCGTAACCGACGACCTGGACATGAAGGCCGTCTCCAACCGTTTCGGACTGGAAAAAACCGTTGAGTTGGCCGTCAGCGCCGGTGTCGATATCCTGATGTTCGGTAACAATCTGCGTTACGATCCAGGTATCGCCGAACGGGTGGTCGGCATCATCCTGGGATTACTTGACCGGGGTCGGATCTCTCCCGATCGCATCCGGGAATCCATCCGACGGATCGACGCCATGTTCCGAAGGTTCCGATCCGCTCCGGTGTGAATCGATCATTTCAGCTGAAGAGGAGTGGTTTGCACCACCCATCCTTCATCGTCATCGGTCTCCACCAGAGAATACACCTTGTCCCGACATACTGAGTAGAGAATCGGATAGAATGAGAACGGTTCGTATTCGGCCAGCGGTATGAAGGTCCGCCCGATTTCGTTTCCTTTCAGATCGAGAACGATCATCTCCCATTCGTTGCCTCGACGGTTGTAGGTGATCACATGAATCCGCCCCTCTTCCAGATACAAGTCACGAATCGGCGGCAAATGATCCCTGAATTTGAGAACGTTTTTAATGTACTCATATTCCCGTTTGAAGCGGGGACTGGTACGGAAGAACTCATGAGTCAGTTTCCGATATTCATCCCCCAGCGGAATGGAGGGGTAATCCTTTTCAATGGCATAAAGTTTGACGCCGTCGGCATCGAAAACATCGATAATGAATTTTTCCGA
>CAYMND010000370.1:0-3336 GCA_964391685.1 uncultured Clostridia bacterium
ATCGGGGGTACGAGGGACGTTCGATTTTCAAACAGGAAAGGGACAAGCATGTTTTTATCGAACTGTTGAGTCAGGTTCAAAAACTGACACAGATACGCCTACTTGCCTATTGCCTCATGGACAATCATTACCATCTGATTCTCCAGAATGGATCGGGGAAAATGTCCGAATTCTTCAAACAGCTCAATGGTCGTTATGGCAGCCATTATCGCAAACAGTACGGGGGCAAAGGGGCCGTTTTTCAGGGTCGATACCAATCGATGCTTATTCAAGACGATGCCTATCTGATGCTCTGTATCGCTTATGTGCTGAACAACCCGGTAAAAGCCAGATTATGCAATGATTACGAATCTTATTTGTGGTCAAGTAGTCAAGTGTATTTCAGTCAAGAAAAGAAGCCCTGGCTGGATGCCGCATATATTGAAGACCTGTTCGAACACAGCCAGGCATTGCGCGATTTTGTAGACGCCCAGATTGATCTGGATGAATTGCCCGTGATCAAAACAACCATGGGCCTGATCATCGGTGGGGAAGAATTTGTGCCCCGGGCTCTGGAGCAAGCGAACAGGCGTGTGGAAAACCATAGCCTTGAACGAAAAAGGGAAGATGATATTTATTTCGACCCGGTTGAAAAGGTGATCTTTGAGTTTGAAATGACGCATCAGGTCAAGATAGACATGATTGATACGCACAGCCATAGTGGCAAGAGGTTGAGGGCTCAGTTGCTGGTGCTGCTCAAAGAGAAGGCCGGGTTGAGATATGTCGATATCGCGAAAATCGATATTTTTGGCAATCTCAGCATTAACAGCCTGGGGATGATCTACCATCGGTCAAGAACGGGCTCGAGATAAAATGTCAAAATGTGCAGCACCGTCACCAAAGAGCGTCCAGTAGAATTAAAGGATTAATATTGATAATTGGTCCAAGAGATTAAAGAAGGGCAACAGCCCTGGCAACCCTATGAGAGATTGAAAAAATATGATACACCTATTCAGGTCATGTGAGGGAAAATGGAAAAATATGAAATCGCACCGGCTTATTCACCTTTATGGAAGAAACTGTACGCCCTGGCTAAAGAGTATGTCCGGGCTGAACCCTGGACCCTGTTCGACGATCAGGATGCGTTTATCGTTCAAAGCCCCAGTGACAATGAAGCGTATCTGTGCAGTGTGATGGGGTGCGGGGGGGAGGAGTTCGGGATATGCGCGTTTCGCGGGGTTCAGGGAATTCGGAATTATGTGAAAATAATTTCACATGACCCGGATAAATCCACAGACCGAAACCTGATGTACGAAATGGACATGCTCTCTTTCACCCTTTCTCCACGCGATGAGATGCAAAACAACGACCTCAGGGTGACCAAGAAGTTGAAGCTCGCTTTTCCGGGTGGCAAGTGGCCCCTGTTTCGCCGTTATCGGCCTCATTTTTTGCCCTGGCATCTCAGCGAAAACGAAATTGAATCACTCTGTGATTGTCTGGAACAGACGCTTGTACTGCTTGACCGGGGAGAAGAGACCCTGGACTTGATCCGCAATGACACCCCGGGTAATGTGCTGGCACGGCGGACAGTGAAGGGCGAATGGGTTTCGAGCATGATTCATGTCCCATTTACCGCCAAAGAAGAGGTGCCGCGGATTCGCCTAGATGATGCGACAGCAGCGCGGTTGCGGAAATTGCCGAGCACCGGGCCCAAGGAAGAACTCGATCTGTTTCACTTTCCCGGCCCCATACAAGACCATGAGCCACCTTACTTCGGACTCGTCTTGCTCGGTGTCAATGAGGATTCATTCGCGAATCAATACGGCTTTTATTCGCCTTTTGAAGATTATCTCAAGGCGTCGTGTGACAGCCTGGCCAAGGCTTTTCTGTCCAGAAAATCAAAGCCCGAAATGGTTCTTCTCAAGGATGGGTCCGTTTTTGCCGACTTGTTTGAACAGATTGCCGAGCAGGCGGATATCCAGTTCAGGCGGGTCGATGAACTCCCTCACATCGCCGACGTTCTGGACGAAATGGAGCAGGCGACGACCAACGATCAGGTTATGCAGTAAAGTAAAAAAGGGTCTGGCTCGAATCGAAAAGATGTTGAAAGAAATCTATAGTGAAAAGGTGCGGGAGCTGCCTCCGAAAACACACAATCTTCTTTTTTTGATCGAAAAATCCGGCATCAAGATACCCAACCAAATGGAAGAATTCATTTTTCTGCTGAACCGCCTAAGCGTTCCGACCCGCTATCCGGAAGACCTTCGAAAGATGCAGTCCGAATACAACCGGGAAAAGGCGTCCACATGCCTTTCAAAAAGCCGGGAGGTTCTGAATTGGCTGAAGCAACAGTGATGAATGTCGTCTCTTTTCTGATCAGTCAACTGCAAGAAGAGGGGCTTCAACCCGATCGAATCATCTTGTTCGGATCGCAGGCCGACAACACGGCAACTCAGAGCAGTGACATTGATCTGGCTATTATCTCTTCAGCCTTTCGGAATCGGGATTCAGTTCAGAGAGCGTTGATGACTCGGCAGGCTGAAATCCGAACAATCAAGACATTCGTGGTTCCCTTGGACATCATCACCCTGACTCCCGAGGAGCTGGATGATGAAGAGTCCTTGATATCCGGGTACGTTCGCAAAGGCAAAACGGTCTTTGCCGCCTGACAATGAACGCCGGAATGCACAGGAACCGGTGCAGTCGCGGAACCTTGTTGATACGCCTGATTCCGCAGGCGGAAAAACCGAGATTTCCACAAAAGCTGTGGGAATCTCCCACTGGGGGACGCCCCCTTTGTCCCGTAAAAAAGGGAACCGGCCCCCCCGTTCATACCCTTCAAAGAAAAAAGCCCGCCATTGATACTGACCCATAGAGATCAGGAAATGAAAAGCCCCTCCGGCTGGTGTATATTACTTGACAGCTGACCCCGACACGGAGGAGGCCATGATTCGATCCATTACAGGAATTATACTGACTCTTTCCTGCCTGACGGCTCTACCGCTGTTTTCCCGGGGAAAAGCATCCTTCATCCCGGGAAAAATCCACGAAAAAGTGAGCTGTCTCGATTACCCGGAAGAAGCCTACGCCCTGTACCTCCCGACTGCCTTCACCACTGACCGGAAGTGGCCGGTGATCGTCAGTCTGGATCCCGGAGGAGTCGTCCTCGTACCCATGAAGCTTCTGCAGTCCATGGCCGAAGAATTCGGTTACATTCTGATCTGCCCATACAAGGTCAGGAACGGCCCCCTAAAGCCGGCCTTCCGGGCCATGGACGCAACATGGCGGGATCTCTCCTCCCGTTTCCCTCTGGACCTGCGCCGGGTTTACGCGATCGGTTTCTCCGGTGGAGCCCGC
>CAYMND010000371.1:0-3334 GCA_964391685.1 uncultured Clostridia bacterium
CCCCCTCCCCTGAAGGGAAGGGGGCTGAAAGCCCCTGTGTTATCCCCTTGTTCTTGAGCCCCCCGTCCTTTAGGAAGGGGGGTATAGGGGGGAAGGCCGAAGGGGGGTATAGGGGGGAAGGCCATCTCACGTCTTACGTTTCACGACTCACGACTTTCGTCTCACGACTAAAACCCCACACTGCGATAAAGCAGCGCCTCTTTGATGTGCTCCTCCTTCACTTTTTCACTGCTCTCCAGATCGGCGATGGTCCGGGCGACCTTGATGATGCGGAAATAGCTGCGGGCACTGATGGAAAATGAATCGGCCGCGGCCTTCAGCGTGTTTTCGGCGTTTTCCTCCATGGCCACGCAGCGTTTGATTTCCCGGTTTCCCATCTGGCCGTTGGCGAACAGGGGGCCGCCCCGATGTGTTTTGAACCGTTCCTTCTGCCGGTTGCGGGCATCGGCCACTCTGCGGGCGATCACCAGAGACGATTCGGGCTTGGTCCGGGCGGTGATCTCCTGGATGGGCAGTCGCGGAATTTCGATTCTCAGGTCGATGCGGTCGAGAAGCGGTCGTGAAAGCTTGCTGTAATAACGGTGCCGATACCGATCGAATCCGTAGGTGCTGCTGCTGCCGTCCGGATTGACGAAGCTGTCCTCGAAGGGATTCATGGCCGCCACGAGCATGAAACGGGCCGGGTAGGTGCAGGCGCAAAGTGATCTCGAAATCGTGATTTTTCCGTCCTCCAGCGGCTGGCGCAGAACTTCGAGGGTGTTGCGCTTGAAATGGGGGAGTTCGTCCAGAAAGAGAACTCCGTTGTGGGCCAGGGAGATCTCACCCGGGATCGGAGTCTTGCCTCCTCCACTCATGCCGACATCGGATATGGTATGGTGCGGTGAACGGAACGGGCGCTGGATGACCAGTCCGTGATGAACGTCGAGCAGACCGGCGGCGCTGTAGATGAGGGAGGTTTCCAGGGTTTCCTCCTCCTCCATGGGGGGAAGAATGGACGCCAGCGCCTTGGCCAGCATCGATTTTCCGGAACCGGGCGGGCCGATCATCAGCAGGTTGTGAAACCCGGCGGCGGCGATTTCCATCACTCTTTTGCCCAGATGCTGACCGTTGATATCGCTGAAATCGATGCACGGACCGCCTTTGCCGGTAACTTCATGGCGCGGGGGAGGCTCGGGTCTGAAAGAGAGAGGGGACTGAATGAAACGGACCACTTCCGAGAGATGGGAAAAACCGTATACCGGTGTCTCCTTGACAAAAGACGCCTCGGAAGCGTTTTCCCTGGGCAGAATGATGCCGGCCAGTCCCTTTTGCATGGCGTAGAGAGAGAGATTGAGGCTTCCGTGTATGGGTTTGAGTTCACCGGTCAGGGTCAGTTCACCGCAGAAAAGATAATCCTTCAGCATTTCCGTGTCCATGTTCAGTTCGGTACACAGGATACCGAGGGCGATGGGGAGATCCAGCCCCGCCCCTTCTTTCCGAAGGTCCGCCGGAATCAGGTTGACCACTATTTTCTGGGCCGTCGGGTAAGCGTATCCGCTGTTCCGGATGGCCAGGCGTAACCGTTCCCGGCTCTCTTTCACTGCGTTGTCGGGCAGTCCGACAATGGTGATCCCCGGGATCCCCCTTGAAAAGGCGACCTCCACCAGCGTGGAATGAATGTCGAGACCGATCATGACGGCGGAATTAATCTTAGTGACCATCGAATCCCCCTGATGACAGTTCATGTAATGGTTTTGTTATATGATAGAAAAATATACGGTATGAATCAAGAGGGGATAGCTATTTATTGATGTCGAAAATGATGTTGATTTTTTTAGCGGCCGGATCGAGCCGGATATCGATGGTGTCGAGGGTGTTTCCGTCGTCGCTGCGAACCGTCAGATTGAGTTTGCTGCCGGGTTTGGTCAGCTTGCGGATCAGGGTGACCCGGGTGGGATCGCAGAACTGGTCCAGTACGTTCAAGGACGAAGAGGACGCCGGATGCGGGGAGGTCGACACCGTAGGAGTAGGCGGCGGGGCGGTGACTGTGGGTTTGGGCGGAACCGGAGGCGAGGCAGGAGGCGCTTTGATCTCCGCCGGGGGGGCGGATTTCGGAGAAACGAATTCATGCTTGATCTGGGCGTCTATGGTGGCGTTTTCCTGGGCCTCGAGGTTGATTTTCCGCAAGGGAAGTTCTTCTTTCCTCAGAATCGGATGATTGGGGTCGGTATCGAAATTGATGGTCGGTCTGACCACCGCCTTGGGGGTTTTGGTGCTTTCGATCACTTCCCGGATGCGCATCAGGGTCAGACCGGAAATCTCCCGCAGGGTTTCGAGCACTCCGTTTCCCTTGATGGCTACGGCTTCGAAGAAGGGGGAATTGAGGTGATTGATTTTCTCGTTCAGTCGGTCAACGGGGAGGATGGTCTTCAGATCCCTCTTGTTGTATTGCAGTACGAGGGGAATGTCTTTGATGTTCTGTTTCTGATCGGCCAGATTCTTTTCCAGATTGCTGAAACTGTCCAGATTGGCCTGCTCCATCAACTCCTGTGAATCCACCACGAAGACGATTCCGTCGGCTCCTTTCAGCACCAGCTTTCTGGTGGAGTCGTAGAATATCTGCCCCGGAACGGTGTAGAGCTGAAATTTCGTCTGGTAGCCGTTGATCAGGCCGACATTGATGGGCAGGAGATCGAAAAAGAGAGTCCGCTCGATCTCCGTTTCGATACTGACCAGCTCGCCGCGGCTTTTGGGATTGGTGATCGAGAAGATATATTGAAGGTTACTGGTCTTTCCGCTCAACCCCGGACCGTAGTAAACGATTTTGGCGTTAACCTGCTTTGACGTATGATTGATAAACATCCTACTTTAGAACTCTACCTGATTTTCGCATCTTTGCAAGTTAATGTCAAGTGAAAAAACAGTGGGATTGATCCAGGTTAACGGACGTTTCGTCAGAATTATTTTGGTGAGTCGAAAGTCGAAGGTCGAATGTCCAAAGTTGAAGGTCGAAGGTCGAAGGTCGAAGGTCAAAGGTCGAAAGTCGAAGGTCGAAGGTTGAAGGTCGAAAGTCGAAGGTCGAATGTCCAAAGTCGAAGGTCGAAGGTTGAAGGTCGAAAGTCCAAAGTCGAAGGTTGAAGGTCGAAGGTCGGGAACGGCTACGGCGGGGCGGGGAAGGTTGAGAAGGTTTAGGAGGTTGAGATGGTTGAGAGGGTTTAGGAGGTTTGTCACGCCTCACGACTCCCGGCCTCACCCCCTTCAATCCCCCTCCACCAGGTTGGATCATGCAGTAATACCAGAATGAGAAACTGTTTTCCAACTGTGGCTTGAGAAGATGACTTCCGACCTTCGACCT
>CAYMND010000372.1:0-3333 GCA_964391685.1 uncultured Clostridia bacterium
GAAGTCTGATGGTACTGTTCCCGTGGCCGGCAGCCATCGGAGTCCGGCGATTTTATCAGGGGATACTGATCGTGCGGCATAAAACCAGGCATATCGCTTATGGGACCGTCGTCCGCCTGTCGGCAATGATTTCGACAGGCCTTCTGTTCTTTATATTCCGATTCCCGGGAGCCATAACCGGCGCGGCCGCTCTCAGTTCCGGGGTTGTGGCGGAAGCCGTTGCCGCTTGGTGGATGGCCCGTTCTTACGCGGAATCCGTCAAAAACACAGCGGTTTCCGAGGAATCATCCGAAATGTCCATGCCCATGCTGATGAAATTTTATGTCCCCCTGGCGTTGACCTCATTCATTTCGCTGGCAGTGCATCCCATGGCAACATTCTTTCTGAGTCAGGGAAGGTTTCCGTTGGAATCGCTGGCTGTTCTTCCTGTGGTGAACTCCCTGGTCTTTCTTTTCCGAAGTCTTGGGCTTTCCTTTCAGGAAGTTGTCATTGCCTTTATCCGGAGGAGCGCTTTTGCCGGGAGGCAAATCAAAAGGTTTACCTGGCTTTTGGGCTGTTCTGTTTTTCTGGGCATGATGGCAATCACTTGGACCCCTTTGAATCATTTTTGGTTTTTGCATATTTGTGGTCTTGAACCGGGTCTGGCTCAGTTTGCCAAAGTACCTGCCCAGATTTTGGTCTTTATCCCCGCCCTTTCTGTTTTGCTTTCATTTCAGCGGGGAGTGCTGGTCAAGTCGCGTGCAACAACGGCTGTCACCGTCGCTTCAATAATCGAGATATCCCTGATTCTGGTTTCGCTGCTGCTGCTGGTAATCAAGTTCAACTGGATCGGGGTCACTGCTGCTGCTGTGGCATACATCATCGGCAGGCTGGGGGCCAACATCTATCTCTGGCCCCGCGTTTGCCGGAATCTCTAGGAGCGCCCGACCTTCCAGTTTTCCAGATCCTCTTCGTTCTGAACGTTGAGAACGGTCACCTGCTTCTGAAGTTCTTTGGCTGTTTTTCGGATCAAGCCGGACAGTACTTTTCCGGCACCGACTTCAACGAAACTGTCGGCATTCAGGTCTGTCAACATTTTCATCATGGTCTCATGCCATCGCACCGGCCGGGACACCTGTCGCGAAAGACCGTCCCGGGCGTCATTTCCTTTTTTTATCGTTTTTACGTCGACATTATTGATAATCGGGAAGACCAGATCGTTGAAATTGCAGTTGGCCAGGTCTACTGTGAGTTTTTCCTCGGCCGGCTTCATCAGTCGTGAATGAAAAGGAGCGGATACCGGCAACATCACCGATTTGGGGGCGGTGATTTTTTGAACAGCTTCTTCTACGGCAATCTTTTCTCCGGATATGACGATCTGATTGGCGGAATTCCAGTTGGCCAGATCCACTATACCTTGGCATTGTCCGACAACTTCTCTGACTTTTCCAATCTCGGCGCCGATGATCGCAGCCATGGCTCCACGGCCGACCGGAACTGCTTCCTGCATATATTTCCCGCGTTTGTGAACCAGCATGACGGCATCTTCAAAGTCCATTGCTCCAGCACAAACCAGAGCAGAATATTCTCCCAAACTGTGACCGGCGGCCAAAACCGGCTGTTGTTCCATCAGCTGATAAAGGATATATGACACGGTCAACAGTGCCGGTTGTGTATTGCAGGTCAGTTTCAATTCATCTTCAGGCCCTTCGAAACATATTTTTGAAAAATGGTAACCCAGAATTTCGTCGGCGAGTTTAAAGGTTTTTTTGGCGAAGTCGCTCTTCTCGAACAAGTCCTTGCCCATTCCGACAAATTGAGAGCCCTGTCCGGGGAAAAGGAAAACGTAATCTCTCATGATAAACTCCTTGTTTGATGCACAGGAAATTTTGCGTAATTATAACATACCTTTATTGCCGAGTTTCTTTATCAGCAGGTATTCAATCGTCCATGCCCTTCTTCTACTGGGGGATTCGGCCATCCCGGAGTGATCCGGGACGGCCGTTTGCAGACGGGATTACTGTCTGTTCTGAACAACCGCCAGAACCTGAGGCAGGTCCATGCCGATTTTCTTCAGGTGCTCGATGGTCGGAATACCGTTGGCGTTCCAGCCCCGGCGTTCGTATGCGGCGTCCTGAAGTTTTCGGTACTCGTTCTCCCGAAACTCACGGAGAATTCGGACTTTTTCCTCTGAGCTTTTCCCGGTCGGGTCAACATGTATTTTTTCCCTGAGTTGTTTGTCGTAGCGCTCCTGTCGGGACTCGTACTCCTCCACGGTCACCGGACCCATCGAACGGTAGGGGATGGCGTCGTTCTTGCGGTCACCGTATCCCATGCGGATACAGAGAACCTTCTGGAAATTGTATACCCGCTCCGATTGTAGGATCAGTTCCTTCTTGTCGATGTTCTGCCCGGTGATTGCATTGAAGATGTCCACGTAGTTTTGTACATGTTCCGGGACCTTGGCGGGTTCATCCTGTTCGGCGTTGTTTGCCGGTTCGATGTCGTTCCAGGGCAGTTTGCACAGACCCTGCAGAGAGAACCAGGTGCGGAACATGGGGAAATAATGGAGGGCTTCCGCCTTGTTCTCGAAGGTCGGGATCTGGTTGTTGACCATGTCCATGAAGATCAGCCAGGCTTCATCGTGCTGGGGGCCTTTCAGGGCCAGGCCGTAACCGCCCTGCATGGCCAGGGATTCCTTGGTGATATATTCGGAATACTCCAGACCCTTGGCTTCCATGCCGATGTCGTCCATGAACTTGCGGTCGGCTCCGAAGACCTTCTCGAAATGGTTTTTCATCTGTCGGATGCCCTTTCCGGCGATCAGGCCGAACCCTTCACCGCGAGCGATCTGGTGCAGCAATTCGAGAGTATCCCCGGAGTTGCCCCAGCTGAAATCGAGTCCGCCGGTTCGCTCCTTGTTCAGGATGCCGTTTTCCCAGCACTCCATAATGAAGGCGGTCATGGTGCCGAAAGAAATGGTGTCCAGCCCATAGGTGTCGCAATAGAAATTGATTTCCAGAATGGCTTGAGGATCCCAGATGCCGAGATTGGAACCGCAGCCTCCGATGGTTTCGTACTCGGGTCCGTCCACAGTTACCCGCTGGCCTTTGTAGGGGCCGGTCAACAGCTCGAAATTGTCGGCGGTCTTGGCGCAGGCCATGGTGCAGCCGAACCAGCAGCCATCCGGCAGGCCGTGGGTGAGATACTTTTTATAGAACACGTCCGAGGCGATCTTGGGGGACTGTTCGTGGGATCCGTACTTGTAGTTGTGGGTCGGCAGCAGGTCGTATGCGTTCATGATTTCCGACAGATGGGCCGTACCGACGGTGCGCATATGGCACTGTTTGTCAT
>CAYMND010000373.1:0-3329 GCA_964391685.1 uncultured Clostridia bacterium
GTAGGTCTTCGACGGGACTGGGAGAAAGAAAATGAGGCGGTAACATTCCGCTGGTCATGACTCTTTCCAGATTGAAGCCATCGACCTCCATGAAAGACAAGGGAGTCATGGTTCGTCGCCAGGCTCGTCCGCCCAAAAGGTTGGCATGTCCCCTTCTGAGTTTACGTGCACTCGAACCGGTCAACAGGAAACTCAGACCTCGGATCTCGATCAACCAATGTACTTCCTCGAGTATGGCCGGAACCTTCTGCACCTCATCGATGATGATCAGGCCCTTGTGCCGTTCATAGCGTTCACGAAGAAGCGACGGTCGGGCGATATACTCCGCCCAGACATCGGTCATCAGCAGATCAATAACCTCGACACCCGGCAAATGATGAGAAATCCAGTACGATTTCCCGACCTTGCGTGGCCCCCAGAGAAAAGCCGACTTTCCCGGTGGCAAATTGATTTCGAGCAATCTTTTGATAATTTTCACTTCCATGGTAATATATCCGGATAATTTACCCTTGTCAAGAAATTTTATCACTATCTAGCCAGAAAACGGGTCTGTCCCCTAACCGTTGTCCCCTAACCGTATCTGTTTTCACCTGCCCCAATGCACAACCGCCCCGGTCGCAGGTCGGGGGTACCTTGTTTTTGAACCTTCCACATCATATTCTAACAGCACCTTGGCTTGAAAGGTTGACAACGCCAATTTACACTTATTGCATCGATTTTGTTGTAATTCACAAACATAAATGTTAAATTATATCATTAGTGCTGTTTACAAAAGGAGTAACTTATTATGTCCTCCATAAAATCAGAAACAATAAATGATTTGGATTTAACCATTCATACTTGCTTCGGAGAAATTTCAGCAGAAGAGATGGTCAAAACAATGATAGATTTTTATAAAGGAACGCCAACATCTCTTGTCATCTGGAATTTTACATATTCTTCTCTGAAGAAAATTTCTGGAGATGAAGTTTACCAAATAGTCCATGAAACCAAGAAACACGAGCATTTAAGACCTTATGGGAAGACAGCACTCGTTTTCGACAAACTATCAGATTATGGAATTGGAAGAATGATTGAGATAATCAGTGAAGTATCCAGTATTAAAATCGATTTTCAGCCATTCCGTGATCTTCCATCTGCGTATTCATGGCTCAAAATAAATAGAAAATAAACAAAATTCTTGAAATTCCCCGAAGCGTTGACTGCGAAAGGGGGGACTCGAACCCCCACGGGTTGCCCCACCAGATCCTAAGTCTGGGGCGTCTGCCAATTCCGCCACTTTCGCAAGAATACGGGATGTAAAATACCATCCTTTACCCGCAGTGTCAAGAACAGACAGCCCCCTGGAAGGCGATTACAGGCGGTTATCCGCCGCTTTTCCCCGATTTCGGATCCTCTCCAGTCCCCTTCTCCAGTTCGATCTTCAAGGTCCTGCGGAAGACCTCCGCCGAAGTGGTCAGCTCCTTGATCTGCTTGAGCAGAGCCAGGTAGCAGGCCTTGCGCTGCATCGGGGAAAGCTGGCTCATGTCCATGGATTCCAGCCGACTGCGGATGGTACGAACGTCCATCATGCCCAGGACTTCACAAAAGATCTCGTAAGGGGTTTTCCGTTTCATCACCCTGTACCGGTTGCACGCCTTTTCCGGATCAGAAACCGAAGCCGAACATGAGAAAATGGCGCACGTTGGGCTCGCCCAGGTCGGCCAGTTTCTCCACCAGGCGGTGGTACTCCACCAGCAGCGAAAACGATTTCTGCTGGAAGGTCAGTCCGGCGACAGCCTGCCAGCCCCAGTCGAGACTCGTCCTGGAAAAGCTCTGCTCGTCCACATCCGCCCAGGTTCGGGCCACCCGTCCACCGGCACCGAAACCGCCGTAGAAACCGAAGTGGTTCACCGGTTTGTAGCCGGCCTTGAGATTCACGAAGCCGTAACCGGCCAGAAGAGTCGAATCCAGTTCGTCACAGTTGCGGTAAAAAGGCATCAGCTCGAAGGAGACAGCCATGTAGGGATTGATGCGTCGGTGAAACTCCACCCCCATCAACCACTTCCTTCCCAGGGAATCGACCTTCGGAGCCATCTGCAGACCGAATTTGACATGCGTATATGAGAACAGGGAACGGGCCTCCCCGGCGCCCAGCGGCAGCAGCAGCACCAGACAGAAAAGCGTCAGCAATGTCTTCTTCATCGGCGTTCTCATTTGATCCACTCGTCCTTGACGACAATCTGGTGCACCCGGCCGACCTGGATCAGGCTCACGGGAATCAAGCGGGCGGTGAGCACCTGACTCCCCTGGTAGAGCTCGATCTTCACCTGATACTCTCCCATATCCAGCAGAACGCTGCTCTCCACGTTGCTTTCCACCCAGAACGGGTACACATCCGTTCCGTCGCTCACCAGACAGCGGGCCCGATAGGAGCTCAGGTTGCTCACCAGCAGGCTGGCGGCACCATCCCGGTCAACACCGCAGCCGGCTGCGACAGCCAGCAGGCCGCACAGCGCGAGAATACGCAATCGCCTCATTTCACACCTCCCCGATCAAACGGCCTTCCGCCAGATCCAGATGACGGTCGGCGGATTTCGCCAGTTCCAGATTGTGGGTCACCATGACGGCCGTCAGGCCGTCCTGACGTACCAGCTCCCGGAATAGAGCGAACACCGTACGTCCCGTGGCCAGATCCAGATTTCCGGTGGGTTCGTCGGCCAGCAGCAGCTGCGGATCGTTGACCAGGCTGCGGGCGATGGCCACCCGCTGCCTTTCTCCCCCCGAAAGGTCCCGGGGCAGATTCACCGCCTTGGCGGCAAGCCCGACCCGTTCGAGCAGTTGCTGCGCCTTTTCCCGGGCCTCGTTCTTGTGGAAACGACGGATCAGGTACGGAAAGGCCACGTTCTCCCAGACCAGGAGTTCCGGCAGCAGGTGATGAAACTGATAGACGAATCCGACACTCTGGTTGCGGTAGTGGTTCAGCCTTTCCGGATTCAGTTCACCGATATTGCGCCCGGAGAAAAGGACCCGGCCTCCGTCGGCCTTGTCCAGGCCGCCGAGGATATGCAGCAGGGTGCTCTTCCCCGAACCGGAGGCTCCGGTGACGGCCAGAATTTCCCCCGGATGAACATCCAGATCGAGCCGGTCCAGAACCAGCAGCGTGGAACCGTCGGGCTGAAGAAATCCTTTGCTGATTTCAACAGCCCGGATCAACGGATCCATACTCGCGTCGGTGCCTGACGTCAAGGGACCTACTCTTCTTCGTCGCGGATGCGGCCCTCGCGAATCGATTCTTCGATGATTTTCTTCTGCAGGTGAGCCGGAACTTCCTCGTAGTGGGAAAGCTC
>CAYMND010000374.1:0-3317 GCA_964391685.1 uncultured Clostridia bacterium
CTCCAAGGTTCAGGATCCGTACTCTCTGCGCTGTATCCCGCAGATTCACGGCGCGTCCCGCAACGCCTGGTTGCACCTCAAGGAGATCATTGAAACCGAAATCAATTCGGTGACCGACAATCCAATCATACTGGAAAACGGAGAATCGGTCAGTGGCGGTCACTTTCATGGACAACCGATCGCAATGCCTCTCGATTATGCGACCCTGGCCGCCAGCGAACTCGGCAACGTATCCGACAGACGAATGTATCTGCTTCTCGGCGGTGAAGGAACCGAGCTGCCCAAATTTCTCATAAAGAACAGCGGCCTTCATTCCGGCTTCATGATATTACAGTACACCAGCGCCGCTCTCGCCAGCGAAAACAAAAGTCTGTGCATGCCCGCATCCGCAGATTCAATCCCCACTTCTCTGGGACAGGAAGATCATGTGAGTATGGGATCGATCTCCTCCAGAAAATTCAACAAAGTTCTCGACAATATCGAACAGATCCTG
The DNA here is from genome assembly GCA_964391685.1 of uncultured Clostridia bacterium. Taxonomy (GTDB): domain Bacteria; phylum Acidobacteriota; class Aminicenantia; order UBA2199; family UBA2199; genus CAYMND01. The sequence continues at coordinate 494 of CAYMND010000374.1, forward strand.
GCTGTCGAGCTACTGAGCTCCGCCCAAGCTCTGGATTTCAGAAAGCCTTTGAAGAGCTCCCCGCTGATTGAATGCATTCGGACAAAGATACGCTCTTACATCGATCACGCAGAAGTGGACAGAGTTTTTGCCTTTGACATTCAAACGATGCACGGGCTGATCACCAGCAACGAACTGACGGATTTCATCCACGAAAAAGCCGAACAACTGGACATCCGCCTCGATGGTGATTATACGCAGGCTTTTACGCTATAGAAACACTGACCGGATACCGCAGATCAATCTCTGCACGAAGAAGGTTGCCGCTATAAAAAACTGGTGTCTGCGGAAAAAGCTATTCCGGATAATTGGAAATCCGGTGATGAAGGAGAACGGACAGCTTTTTCAGATACCTGACTCCATCTTCTATATCCTTGAAGAACTTGGTCAGATATTTAATAAAAACGTGCTCCTCTCCCAGACGAAGTTTCTGCTCAAACTCGGTAATAAAATCATGTATTTCCAGCATCAGGTTGGCCAATACATGCACTGTGTCCAGCGTGTCCTGGAGTTTGGCTTTGGGAACGGTAAAAACCGTATCAAAATTGATCAAGGATAAGCGTTCGAACGCATCCGAAACGGTTTCTCTCGTCAGGTAAGTGATTTCATTCAGAAAAGGTCTTTCATATTCCTTATAGTATCGGAGCATGTGCTTGGCCCGTTCTTGAATTTTTTCGTTCTGTTCGCTCAGGGAGCGGAAATACTTTTTCAGTCCGAGATATTTTCTGGAAAACTTCATCATGTTGATAAAATCCCGGCCGATATAAATCTTATCGTCATATGCGGTAAACAACTCTTCCTGAAAGTGTGTATAGAACTTGATTTCAAACCGAACATCCTTCTTGTGGCTCACTCGGGCGATCAAGACACTTTGGGGGTTGGTCAAATAGTAGGAATTTTCCTCCACCAGGGCGCTGTAGACGTACAAGGAATTCAAAATAAACCGCTTGAAAGAATCAAAAAAAACCCCGTTCTGTTTTACAAATTCACACAAATCAGCTTGCTCGGGTCCTCTTATCTGAGTATAAAGAGGACTGAAAAGGTATTTTTCGCCTTGGAGCTCAAATTCAAAATAAAACTGATCCAGCGCATGTCGATACAGATTGGAATATGTAACCTTCGGGAAATTATTCAGGGCTTTACCTTCAAATTGGCTGAATATGTTAATCAGACTTTCCATCGTCCGACCTCCTGTCGATTTATTCATTATAGAAAATGAGTCAAGGCTTGTAAATAGAGGCTGTTTGGTGATAGATTTTTAACAAGATAAAATGAGAATAACAACTCTACCAACAATCATTATTCTTCTACTGATGCAAATCTCCTTTTTCGGCCAGTCAGAGACAAACCTCCCTCAGGATACGGCATTCAACCGTATCATCGCATCCCTTCCAAAAAACCCAACCTACCTCGGAGAGGAAAATTGGGCGGCTCTCCTGACGGAAGAGATCACGGAACGAATCAGCCAAAATGAGCCGCAATTCCCGCTGACTCTTGAAACGTTCGTTTCCCGGGACAACCGGGTGCTTTGCGTAAAATACCCGGAATCAAAAGCCATTCTCCTCATCTTTCGTCTGAAAAATGGGATTGCCGTCGAAACAGCGGACATTGACAACCAATCTGCCATTGCCATCCGTAAAATCTGGGAAACATCCCCGAAAGCAAAAATCAGAAAGCCGGACGGAGACTTGCTCATACCGATAACGTATCATAATTTTGTCGATCTGATTGTTGTCGAACCGAATCCTGACTCACAACTGAGCAGCAGCGTTACCCTCTTCCACACAGTAACCCCTCCCAACGAAAGGGTTTTCCTGTTCAACAAAGCTCACTTCATACAGCAGGCAGACCAGATGCGCAAACTGTCGGATCAGCTGAGCCTACCCGAGGATTTCAACCCCATTTATGAGTCGGGTACAGTGATGGCCATTCGTTACGCAACCCTGTTGTACAGCTTTTCGTATTCCGTAACGATTGACAGCCTGAAAAACGGCAATACATCATTTCATCCCGATACGGAAAAAATCTTCGCTCTCTTCAAAATCCTCAGCCTGACCTGTTCCTCGCTGAAGTCCGGCAGAAGCGATTCCGTGCTCTTTGGCGTCCCTCCGGATCAAGCGCTCACTTCCGCACTCGAGGCCATCCGTTTGGATGCAATGAACGAAAAGGAAGGCACGGCGCACGCATATGTATTTTGGACTTTGTTACAAAAAAAAATGGTAAAATTTTCGCTGTTAACCAAAAAGCTGGAATATGATACAGAAGCCATTTTGAAGAAAATACCCGAACTGCTGGAGCGAATGGAGAACCTGCTTTATAAAGATTCCGCCTTTGATGTCTCCTCGAATTTCTCCCATCAAGAAACCGTTGCGCTTCTGTCATCGCTGGATTCATGAACCGCCCCATCTGACCTGATGAAGGCATCGTTTTCGGATTTGTTGAAAAATGAAGTTGAAACTGCCTGCCCGGAACACTTTCTTAGCGAAATTCATCATAGCCGCACTATTTTTCTCAAGTGAAACATTTATCGTTTTTTTTTCGTTTAACACACTATGCCAGACAACATCATCGAATTAAAGAACATTGCCTTCCGATACGGCAAGAACCAGGCCCTCGACAACATTTCCCTGTCAATACCGGGGGGGGTTTTCGGCGTTCTGGGTCCGAACGGCGCCGGGAAAACGACCCTGATGAAAATTTTGCTCGGATTTCTGAAACCATCCTCCGGTGAAGGCCGGGTTCTCGGAAAATCGTTGAACGGAAATCTACGCCTCATCCGCCAAAG
>CAYMND010000375.1:0-3317 GCA_964391685.1 uncultured Clostridia bacterium
AATCTCCCAAGAGGCCAGGTTGTGCGAGTGATCAGTGACCAGTCGGGCGGAAAGTGTGTTTGCTGAGACATGTAAAGTTTCCATGACGAGGGTGATGATGTCGTGTATCAGCGTCTGGCGGTTTGCCCAGGCGAAGTTGGCGGCTGCATTGTGTGCATCAAGGTAACGACGGGCCAGCGAGGAGGATAAATGGGCGAATACCAGCTGCGGATCGGGCAGTGGCGGGTCCGAACGCTTCCTGTGACGCTGGAAAAGAGCGATATAGTCGCTGGCCACCTGGTGCCCGAGTCCGCGGGAACCGGTATGGAGCATGATGGTGACGATCCCTTCCTGAAGGTTCAGCGCTGCGGCCCGCTTGCGGTCGATGATATGGGTCAGGTGCTGAATTTCCAGGAAATGGTTGCCGGATCCCAGAGTGCCGAGCTGACTACGGCCCCGGGCTACCGCCTGTTCGGAAACCGATTTCGGATCGTCCACCGGGAGGCAGCCTCCCCGCTCGATGTGTTCGATTGCTGCCGGATCGGAACCGAATTGTCTGAGGATACAAGGGGCTCCGTTCCGTAAAACGTTCAGAAGCTCCTTTTCATCCAGGGGATGGCGCGATGCACGGCTGAATCCGCTTGGGATGCCGTTAAGCAGTGCGTTCCCCAGTGTATTTCGTTTCTGCCCGGACAGATCTGCGCTGCAAAGTGAGGTGGCGATGAGGCTGACCCCGCAGTTGATGTCGTATCCGACGCCTCCCGGGGACACGATGCCGTCATCTTCCGCAAAGGCGGCCACTCCTCCGATGCAGAAGCCGTAGCCGTAATGAATGTCCGGCATGGCCATGGACGGTCCCACCAGGCCGGGCAACTGTGCGACGTTCATCACCTGGTTAATGCAGCCATCCTGACGGGCTTTCTCCAGCAGCTCCGAGGAAGTGTAGATGCGGATCCGCCCACTGTTTTTTCCACGGCGTCTGGGCTCGTTCTCCCATTGGCAGGGAGCCGCTTCAACCAGTTCGACGGTACAGTTTTTCCGATCCGTCATTTCTAATAGATTTATATGCAAATGCAAGCGATTTGACAAGAGAAAAAAGAATGAATCCCAATTGAAGAATCTGCTCTTTCAGATGTCGAGATAGACGCGGGCTTCGAGGAGGGTGTTTTTTTTGGTTATTTGGAGGAGATGATGTGTTGCCGCCTTGATCTCCAGCTGGGGAGGACTCGTCCAGGGGGAGGTGTCCATGCGCATATTGAGTGTCGTAGGAGTGATGGCTTGGATGTCGATGCCGATTATCATCACTGACTCGGTGTAGATATGGAATAGAAGCGCGTTGAGGAAGTCGATGAGGAGGACTTCGGGGGATTGGGAATTCAGGGACATTTCTCTGCTGTTCATCTGATGGAAAGTCATTATCTTCCTGTCGGGAAACAGGAGGGTGTCGATGGCGGCAAAGGCGTTTTTGAACAGTTCGATCAGGTCGGCTCCGCGGGCGATGAATCCCAGGTCGGCGGTGGTGTCGATCAGCTCGTATCCCGGAAGTGACGCTTTTTTCGCTTTCATGGCTTGAGGATGCCCTTCCGGTGATGCCATGTCAAGGATATATATCGAGGCTGTGAAAAAAAGCACAAAACGGTTGATATTCACCGGTATTCACGTTATTTACACTTTGTAAGATATGAACTCTCGATATTTTGGAATTTCGGAGCCGGAGGCTGTACTACCTTTTCATTGGTGGCTGAAATGATGAGGATGGAGAAGCATGAATGTCTGGGCTCGATCGTATCTGTTTCAAAAAACAGCCTTTTCAATTACAATGATTGGCGACATCTTGTGTCATGACAGGAGGTAAAATGGGGACCATCGATTTAAGTCTTTCGAAACTGGATGAACTGTTTCCGCAAAATTTCACACCGGAGCAGCTGGCCAAGGGGAAGACTCTTTTCCTGAAAGAGCTGGCCATACGCGCCCATCGCTTCTATGGCGGGAAAATCATGACGATACCCAAAGCGGGTGTTTACGGGTTCAACTGGTTCAATGTCTGGTATACACCCGGGGTTTCGAAGGTTTCCACGACCATCCGGGATGACAACGACAGTTCTTTCGAACTGAGCAACCGCGGAAACCTGGTGGCAGTGATTTCCGATTCCACCCGGGTGTTGGGAGACGGTGACTGTACTCCTCCCGGAGGACTCGGCGTGATGGAAGGCAAGGCTTTCCTGATGAAATATCTGGGTGGGGTCGATGGTGTCGCTCTGTGCGTCAACAGTTACAACGATAAAGGGGAGCATGACGCCCAGAAAATCATCGATTTTGTCAAAATGGCGGAGCCCAGCTTCGGGGCTGTCAACCTGGAAGACATTTCACAGCCAAACTGTTATCGTGTACTGGACACCTTGCGGGAGGCCTGCGACATACCGGTCTGGCACGACGATGCCCAGGGAACCGGATGCGTAACTCTGGCTGGCCTGATCAATGCTCTGAGAGTTGTCGACAAGCCGCTGGAAAAGACAAAAATTGTTTTTTTCGGAGCGGGAGCATCCAATACCACTATTGCACGATTGATCATCATGGCCGGCGGAAATCCGGAATTGATGACCATGTTCGACACGCGGGGCGGCCTGCATAAGAAACGTACCGACATCGAGTCGGATCCTCGTTTCTACCGCAAATGGGAGCTGTGCTGCAAGACCAATCCCGGCTGCCACGACACAGTCGAGGATGCGGTTAAAGGGGCTGACGTTCTGATCTCCCTCAGCAAGCCGGGGCCAAACGTTATCAAGCCGGCCTGGATCCAGGCGATGTCTGCCAAACCCATCGTTTTCGCCTGTGCCAATCCGGTCCCCGAAATTTATCCGTACGCCGCCAAAGAGGCCGGTGCCTATATCGTCGCCACCGGAAGAGGCGACTTCCCCAACCAGGTCAACAACTCCCTCGGTTTCCCGGGTATCCTGAAGGGAGCACTGATGGTCAGGGCGCGAAAAATAACCGATGAAATGGCCATTGCGGCCGCATATTCCGTGGCCAATTTCGCTCAGAAAAAAGGGATCAGCCCCGATTACATCATGCCCACTATGGATGAGACCGAAGTTTTTGCCGAGGAGGCTGCGGATGTGGCCATGGAGGCCATCCGAAACGGTGTGGCCCGAAAAGAGCCGAGCCGGGAAGCGGTTTACCAGACTACTCTAGACGATATCGCCGCTGCCCGAAAGATGCTGCAGCTGCTGATGGACAAAGGGTTTGTGCCAAGACCCGATGAAAAGATGCTCAAGGAAGCTCTTGAATCGGCAATCCAAGCCGTGAAATGAGACAAGGCGATGGAGGTGAATATGAAA
>CAYMND010000376.1:0-3311 GCA_964391685.1 uncultured Clostridia bacterium
CTGAGCTGGAAAGGCTTCTGGAAAACAGCCGGGAAAGATCGCAGCCCTTCTTCATTTACCTGCATATCCGCGAGCCGCATATCGACTTCCGTATGCCCCCCCCTTTCTACAAATCCTTCCGAAAAACCTTCCGGGACCTTCCCGACGACCAGTTTCCGAAATTCATTCACGACCTCTATTTCGGTAAAGGTCCCTGGAGCCGGCGAAAGCCCGATGCCGACGAACTGCAGCTGCTGAGCGACAGCTACGACGAAAACCTGTTGTCGGCTGACGCCGCGGTAGGGGATCTGCTGGACACGATCAAACAGAAAGGAATGGAAGAGAACACCCTGGTCGTCATCCTGGGGGATCACGGAGAAGGTCTGGGAGAACACGGCCTGATCGGACACAACGTGGTGCTGTACCGGGAAGGCGTCACGGTTCCACTGATCGTTCATCATCCCGGACTGACGGGTAACCCCCTGGTCAACGAACTGCCCTTCTCCACCTCCGACCTGACCCGCACCCTGGCGGCCCTGGCGGCGAAAGATGCGGATAAGGTGAAGCAGAGCGGTATCTTCGCCAAGGAAGGGCGACGGGTGAAAGTCATCCGATCCATATTCTTCAATCGCTACTACCCTCACTACGTAGTGGAGGAGGGCCCGTACCGGGCTCACCTGGACCTTCCCTGGGACAAGGGGGTTCGAAGACTGTTCCGCATCGACAACGACCCCGGTGAAAAAACACCGGTCGACGATCCGCGGCTGCTGGACCACTTCGCCTTCCAGCTGCGCCAGCATTTGCGACTCTGCTTTTTATCCCGCAGCATAGCCGGTAAGTCGTCACCTTCGGAAACGGAGCTCAAAGCCCTCAAATCCCTGGGATACCTCTGAGTCGGGCTGAGCTTCACTCCCGATCCAGAATCTCCCGGATTCTGATCAGCAGGGCCTCGGGCGCCACCGGTTTCATGATCAGATCGATTCCCTCGTCGAGGATTCCCTGGCGGTGAATGATGTCCGATGTGTATCCGCTGGAAAACAGGATGCGGATGTCCCGATTCCTTTTCCGGATCTCGTCGTAGGCATCCTTGCCGTTTTTCCTGGGCATAATGACGTCAAACAGCAACATCTGGATCTGACCTTCATTCTGGATGTACTGGGCCACGGCATCCACTCCGTCCACCGCCTCGATGACCGTATAGCCGTTTTCCTGCAGGACACTCTTGAACAGTTCGCGAACGGCCGCATCGTCTTCGGCAAGCAGGATGGTTTCACTGCCTCTCTTGAGAACCGTCGATGAAGAAGCCCCCTCGTTCACCGCCGATTTCCGGGTCAAAGGCAGGTAGACGTTGAAGGTACAACCGCTTCCCGGTTCACTCTCCACGGAAACATGCCCCCGATGCTGCCTGACGATACCGTAGACGATGGACAGTCCCAGTCCGGTGCCTTTCCCCGTCTCCTTGGTGGTGAAGAAAGGTTCGAAAATTCTTCTCTTCACCGACTCGGCCATTCCGACTCCGGTGTCCGATACCGTGATCACGGCGTATTTTTCGGCTTGTGGAATATCGGAAGGCAATCCCTCGACGGCTTCGACCAGCTCCGTGGTCACCGCCAGAACACCACCGCCGGGCATGGCGTCCCGGGCGTTGGCGGCCAGATTCATCAGCACCTGCTCGATCTGCCCCCTGTCGGCCATGGCCATCAGACTTCCCTCGCACAGGGAAGATCGATACTCGATATCTTCGCCGATGATCCGGATCAGGAAGCGTTCGGTTTTGCGGATAATTTCGTTCAGATCCAACGGTTCCAGATTGATCGGCTGTTTGCGGCTGAAGGCCAACAGACTGCGGGTCAGCTGGGTGGCTTTCTCACCGGCTGCGATGATCTCCTTGACATACCGGTTCAACGGATCACCGGTATCGATTTTCCGTTTCAGGATATCGCCGTAACCCAGAACCGCTGACAGAATGTTGTTGAAATCATGAGCGATTCCACCGGTCAAGGTTCCCAGGGCCTCCATTTTCTGCGATTGTCTCAGCTGTTCCTCCAGCATCTTGTGGGTGCTGATGTCGGTGATGAATCCCTCGATGAAGACCGGCTGCCCCTCCTTGTTCCGGATCAGGCGACAGCTCATGGTCGCCCAGATCTTCTGCCGGTTCCGACGCAACAGTTCCAGCTCCCTTCCGACCGCTTCACCCTTTTCCAGCAGTTCCCTCAGGATATCATCCCGGTCGACGGGGCTGGCATAGATCTGTTTTCTGATATCGGTCACCTCTTCTATGAGTTCACTGGGCGAGGCGTACCCCAGAATTTGAGCCATGGCCGGATTGGCACTCAAAAAACGGCCGTCCAAGGTTGTCTGAAACAGCCCCTCTATGGCATTCTCGAATATTTTACGGTATTTCTCCTCACTGATCCGCAGACCCTTGACCGCCTTGTCCATCCGCACCCGCATCAGGTTGAAGGCGGTCGACAGGGCACCGATCTCGTTCTGTGAATGGATCTCCACTTCATGGTCCAGATTCCCGTCGTTGATGACCTCCACTGTCTGCTGCAGTTTACGCAACGGTTTGATGATCGACCAGGTGTAGAGAACGGCCACCAGCCCCATGAGCAGCGAGACCATCAACCCCGCCACAATCATGAAGAACATCATGTGCAACCGTCCGTCCTGCAGAACGGTCCGATAAATCTGCAGCTCGTCCTCATAGACACTGGTGCCGATCACCCAATCCCAGGGTTCGTAGTAGGCCAACCGGGCGATTTTCCAGCGCGGCTGGGGTTCTCCCGGATTCAGCCAGCTGTAGCCGACCGTGTCCATTTCGCCGGGTTTCAGCTTCACCGCCCGCTCCACAATCTCCCGGATCATGTAGCGGCCGTCACTGTCCCGACTGTCCCAGATGTTCTCTCCGTCGCGTTCCCCTCTCTGCGAAATGATATACCGCCCTTTCAAGCCGCCCTTGGCACCGAGGACATAAACGTAACCCGTCTTGCCGACCTGGGTCTGGAGTATCGCCTGCCGGATGCGGGCTTCCACGGCCTTATGGCGCACACCGACATACAGCATGCCCACCAGCCTGCCACCCTCATCCCGGAGCGGTTCGTACGCAGTCAGGTACCACTCGTTCACCACGAAGGCCCGGCCGTGATAAACGCCCCCCCGCATAATTGTCCCGACTACGGGATTTTCCTGCCCATCGGGATTGACGGCGGGAATGCAGGTGCCGATGGCACGCATCCCTCCGTTGTCCGCCACCGTAGTGGCTACACGGAGCATATCGCCGGCTTCATTCACCCGCTGGAATATGGTGGCCGTTTCTCCGGTCAGGTCGG
>CAYMND010000377.1:0-3242 GCA_964391685.1 uncultured Clostridia bacterium
GGCCGGTATTGATGACCGCTTTGGTGGCCAGTTTGGGCTTCATCCCCATGGCCTTCAACAGCGGACCGGGTTCCGAGGTTCAACGACCGTTGGCTTCGGTGGTGATCGGCGGTTTGATCACTTCGACCTTTTTAACTCTTCTGGTGTTGCCCACTCTGTACCATTGGCTGGAGAATAGAAGGAAAAAAAAACCGGAATAGAGTATTCCCCGGAATAGGTTTCGCTTTGACCCTCTTCGAAGTCTTCCGGTTTCGTTTGCCCGAAAGGAGACCGCGGATTACGAGACGGAATTGAAGTATACGGCCGGCCAGATGATGTGCCAGCCGAGATAGGCGCCGAAACGGAAGCCCACCAGTCCGAAGAAACCGGAACGTTTGAACAGGTACAGGGGAATCAGGTTGGCCAGGAAGATTTTCAGGAAGGTGATGCAGATCCAGAGGGCTCCGCTGACCATTCCGGCCTTCAGCATCCCCCGGATCTGGTTGAAGGGCTCGTACAGGCTCAGCAGTCCGGCCACGACCCAGAAAAAGATATTTTCCCATTTTTTTTCCAGTTCGAGATCGCAGGCGATCCACACGATCAGCACGATGGGCAGCAGGTGGTATTTGATCTCGTACAGGACGGAGGCGCTTCCGTAGACAAAAACAGACTGCGGAAACGGGACATGAAAGTTCGGCCATCCATGGAGCAGACTTTCCCCGATGGTCAACAGTGCCAGAACGACACCGCCGGCAAACGGTACGAGAAGCCGCTGGACTTGTCCGATCCCTTTTTCCCAGATGTCGGGGAAACCGGCTTTCGGGGCCAGTCTCAGCAATCCGAATCCCACGGAGGTCCAGAGCAGAATCTCATTGACATGAAGCAGGGATTGACGAGTCTGGGGATGATCCACCGGAAACAGAATCAGAGAAAACTTGAAAAGAAGGATCACCAGGACGATCAGTCCGTAGGTCAGAGCATTTTTTTTGGTTTCGGCCATTTTTTCCTCATCTTGATATACATTCACAGGATCAACCACATAGACGGAAAAAAAACAGATGGGTGTTACGTAAAACGGGAAGCAATGAAAAAGTGAATTTTCCGGCAAGCATGGAGTCGAGATCTCATGGATGTTTCGCGGGATCAGGGTTCCTTTTTGTCCGGTGGCTGAACGCTCAAAAATGACCCGCGTTCAGGGCTGTCGTTAAAATCTGTTTTTGAGTTAGTGGACATATTATCGGTTTCATGCAACATAAATGAACAGGAGTTTTTCATGAAGCACTTTTTCGTTTCAGTACTCGTATTGTTCGGAATATGGCTTCTGTTCAACGGTTCCGTCACTCCACAGGTTGTTTGGACCGGACTGCTGGTCTCCTGCCTGATCACCTTGGTGACAGTTCGAAACTCGGATTTGTTCCGGACCCTCCGCCTCACTCCCTCTGCCTTGATCCACGCTGTTTTCTACATCTTTTTGTTTCTCTGGGAGATCATCAAATCCAATCTCGATGTCGCCTGGAGGGTGATTTCTCCATCGCTGCCCATCCGCCCGGGCATCGTCGAGGTGGAAACTCGTTTAAAGAGTCCCGTCGCCCGGTTGATCCTGACCAGTTCCATTACCCTGACCCCTGGAACCCTGACGGTGGAAACCCGGGATAACCGTCTCTTCATCCATTGGATCGATGTGTCTTCGGTCGATATGGAGTCGGCCACCCGGGCCATCGTCGCCAAGTTCGAAAAACACCTGGAGGTCATGTATGGCTGACATACTGGTGCAAATTTCCCTGGGAATCATCATGCTCAGCGGAGTCATCGCCACCGTTCGGTTCGCCAGGGGCCCGCACACCACCGATCGATTGATTGCCTACGATGTCCTGACCATTATCTCGATCTCGCTGATCGGAGTCATTGCCCATCTGATGGCCAGAAGCATGTACCTGGACGTGGCCGTCATCTATGGCCTGCTCAGTTTTCTGGGCGTTCTGGTGGTGGCCCGACACCTGGAAGGAGGTTTGTGATGATGACCCTGATCGGATCCATCGTTCTGTTCATCGGTTCCGTTTTTCTGCTGCTGGGTGCCCTTGGGGTTCTGCGTATGCCGGACAGCTACAACCGCATACAGGCCGGAACCAAAGCGACGACACTGGGCACCATGCTGACCATGCTGGGGATCATTTTCCTGCATCCCGGATGGTGGAACAAAGGGCTGCTGCTGATTCTGTTCATCGTTTTCACCAATCCGGTGAGCAGCCATGTACTCGCCCGGGCGGCCTACCGCATAGGTGTTCCCCTCGATCCATCGACCGTTGTCGACAAATTGGAGGGAAAGGAATCATGATCACCGTACTGACGGCGCTTTTGACCGTGGTCATGATCGGTACAGCCGTTTTTTCCCTTTACCACTCCAATCTGACCGTGGCGGTGATCGCCGCGGGACTGGTCAGCCTCATGGCTTCGATCCTCTATCTCGTCTTGTCGGCCCCGGATGTGGCCATGACCGAGGCGGCCATCGGCAGCGGTCTGTCCACGGTGATTTTTCTCTACGTACTCAAACATGTCCGGCAGGAGAAATGACGATGGTGAAACGATTGCTGCTGCTCTCGATCATGGCCGGGCTGGCTTTGGTGCTGACGGATCTGTACCGAACCTGGCGGCCGGCAGAGGGGCTCAATCCCCTGGCCGATCATTACGTCTCCCGAGGTGACGATGAGCTGGGGGTTCAGAATCTGGTCACCGGTATCGTGGTCAGCTACCGGGGACTGGATACTCTCGGTGAAGTGGCGGTACTGTTTCTGATCGCCGCCATTGTGGGCTTCTTCCTGAATTCCAAAGGAGATCGCCAGGTGGTGCGACCGCCCAGCGAACTGCTGGTGACGGCTTCCCGCTTTCTGCTCCCGATATTGCTGCTGGCGGGGGTGTCCATCTTCATCAACGGCCATCTGACTCCCGGCGGGGGCTTCCAGGGCGGTGCGGTCATGGCCTCGGGGTTCCTTCTGTTCATGCTGGGCAATCCCGGAAAGCCGATTTCTCATCACCTTCTGGGAGTGCTCGAATCCTTTTCCGGCTTCTTCTACGTGGCTGTCGGGCTGTTGGGATTGATTCTGGCCGCCGGATTTCTCGATCCGAGAATCCTTCCCGCCGGGATGTACGGGACCCTGCTCAGTGCCGGAGCCGTTCCGATCATCTATTCCCTGATCGGCCTGAAGGTGGGTGCCGAACTCTCGGGTATTCTCTCCGCCATGCAGTAGGCCGGGGAGGGAACATGA
>CAYMND010000378.1:0-3239 GCA_964391685.1 uncultured Clostridia bacterium
TTATTTCAGCGAAATTCAAGGTCATGGAAGCGGAGGAGAAAGAGATGTTCGTGTTCCAGCGGAGATCGATATAGGGGAGCCTGATTTTGAAGTCGGGAGGTGTCGGCTCCAGTCGGAACGAGAAGAGACGGCTTTTTCGGTTCAGCTGACCTTTCAAAAGCCATGAGAAGGACTGTTTGCCGATTTCGATACGGATCGGAACCTCGAAATCCGGGCCGCTGATGGAAAGGCGGGATATGTGGTAACTCTGTCGGTTTGAATCGACATCGGTGGAAAAGGTGAGGCGATTAATGGTCAGACTGTCCGGGATTCGTTGGAACAGAAAGTCGATCAAATCCGCTATCTTCTCGCCGTAGTCGGGCACATTTTCCGCATTCGGCCGGAGAGCGAATTTTTGATCTTTCTTGGATGGTTCGAGATGATCTTGTTGATTGCGCATGTCGATCTTCAAGTCACTGAGCTCAAGATGACGTGGCTGAAGTCTACGCATGAAAAGGTCCTTCAGAGTCAATTGCATGGAGCATTTGCCGAGCATCAGACTCAAATTGTGATTTTTGGATTGCAGGTTGATCTCTTCCAGAAGGATACAATTGAGAGTTTCGAATCTGCTATCGCCGATATACGCTGTGACACCGGGATGTGTTGTCAGGAAAAAGTCGATTTTGCGTTTGATCATGAATTGCAGCAAGGTGTTGCGAAAGGCGAAGAGTGCCGAAATGGTGGTCAGGAGAATGATGCCCAGTATTAAAAAAATACTGGTCCAGGTTGGACGGGGGAGTCGGATGATGAACTTAATCGGACGCATGCCTTCGGATTTCCGCCTCCCGAAACAATGGTTTTGATATGAAAATTTTCTCACAAAATGGTTCCTGAGTCATCTGAGAACGTTTTTTCTTTTTAATACTGAAAAAAGTAATTTTACTGGGTTTTTCCCTTTGACATTACTGCGACATTTTTCTTCATTTCAGTAAGAAGGCGTTGAATTTGAGGTTGATCGGGAAGAATCGTCAGAGACGCTTCCAGGGACCTGACCCCTTCCTCGAAGTTTTCCATATTGGCGAAGGTCATTCCCATGAGATTGAGCACCCGGATATCGCTGTCGTACAGCTTGTTGGCCTTGATCAATTCGTTTAAAGCTTCCGGGTAATCCTGCAAGCCGAAGAAGGCGTTGGCACGAATGAGATGGTAATCGAATTGTTGATTTTCAATATCGTGTATCTTATCTGATTCCACAATCACCTGGGGATATCGGTTCAGCTGATTCAGGCATTGCAGCCATCGGATACGAGCCGAATGAAAGTTCGGATTCTGTGAGAAGGCCTGAAAATAGGCGTCGGCAGCCTCGGAGTAATTCCTGATGTTCTGATATTGACTGCCCAGGGCGTTGAAGAAATAGGCACTGTTTTCGATTCTTGCCTGCTTGAAAGTGGAGATGGGATAGGGAATGTTGGCATCGGAAGAGATCTTGAAATCGACTCTTTTCGAATCCACCACCGAGCGACTGGCACTTGAGAGGGTGGTGATGACATCATAATGGCCACTTTTTAACCCTTCATCGCTGAGAGGAATGTTGTAATGCAAATTCCGGTTGTAAGGTAAACTGCTGAGAGCGATGGACATTTCGCTGTTTTTTGAAGCTTTATCCGTGGATTTTTTCATGGAGACATGGAGTGAACCCTGTTCCCAGAAGCTGCGGCTCAGGTTGTACACTCCGGTGGTCAGTATCGGTTTTTCGTTTTTAATAAAAATCCGGTCTGTATCGATGATGATCCGTTTTTTGCCGGCTTGGAAAGGAGTCAGCATATCGGGTTCTTTTTCCTCCAACCGGTAACTGATCAGAGGAGAGGCCAGGAATGGGATGTCACTGTCTGGCTGAACTTTTATCCTTTTTTCAAAGTAGGTGAATTCCTGACCCACGATGTTTCGGGCGTAAACCATTACCAGAAAGTTACCCGGGATGATCGGGAGGGTGTCGCTGATGACCATTCCGAGATTTTCCAACCGCTCCTTCTCTTTTTTTGTCAGATAAAAATCAAAATTCTTCTTCTGCTCGTAGAGGAACGTGTCGCCTGACTTGATGCTGATGGTGACCTCGTAATTGTAATAATACTTATCGACGTCACTACTGAATCCGACAGATACTTTCTTGGGTTTGAAGGCAATATTCAGAAAATTGATTCCCATCTCCTGATTGCGGGTCACTGCAATCGAATTGCTGCAGTCAACGAAATTGACGGAAGACTCAATGTCAACGATTCCTTTGTATTTCAGAAAATTGGTGGCGTATTGTACACTGATATTTTTTCTGGGAGCCTCATAAATCGAGTTGATAATAATGGTTGGACGGAATGAGGGCAGAAATCTGCCCTCACGGGAAATAGCGCCCGGAATCATATCGACAGCCGCGCTGGCGACTTCGGGAGAAATTTCAAACAATTTCTTATACATTTCAGTGGTATTCGCCGAAGGGATGCTTCCGGAAAAAAGTGAGCTCATGTTGTCGGATACCGGGTTATACATCTTCCATTCGCTGTCACTGTTAGGCCGGAAGAACATAATGAAGAAGTAACCTGGAAGGTCGAGGCTGGCGTCACCGTAATAATCCCAAATCTGAATGGGTACCAGTGGCGTTTTGTTGACTCGATTGATGGTGTTCGGTTCACCGAGGATCATATAGATTCTACCCATGTCGGTTTTCCAGGCGGGTTTGCTGGTCTGTCTCCCAAATGAATGAAGGACATATTGAAATCTTTTCTCGATTTTCACTTTGTATTCGTTGTCGGAAGTGCCTGGTGTCGGATCCCGCTGCAACCAAAAGGTTTTGATGAAAACACTCCGATCCCGGTCGTTGCTCATTTGGAGAAAGACATCTCTCTCGCTCTCCGAGGATATATTTTCGATCATGTTGAACCAGGTTCTGTACGGTTCGCTTAACCGATGAATCTGTTCCTTTCTCGAAGTTTTTTGTTGATTTTTTTGATCATTCTGAACACCGGAGAAACACAACGGGAAAAGAAGAAGCAGAGTAAGGAAAACTGATTTGTTTTTTTTCATGCACCCATATCCCATTGGATTGAACCTGAAAATAACTTATCACAATCAAATATCTTTTTCCCGAAAAACCTATGGGAAAGTGTTTGTTTAAAACATTTTTTGAATCATTCAAAACAAATAAAGCCGGTGTCAGGCAACCACCGTCCGTTCCCCCTCTTTTTTCATCCTCCCTCCACCCCCTCCCG
>CAYMND010000379.1:0-3238 GCA_964391685.1 uncultured Clostridia bacterium
CTTGAAACGACATCCCGAGGAGCCAGCTCCATTTTACCTGGAGCATACTTTTCCATGAACCGCACCCCATCATGGTTCAGAATATGGGCCCCTTCACCTCGGGCCGCCTCGGACAGCAATATCCCGTGCCGATACAGTCCGGTCGGATGAAATTGAACAAACTCCATATCTTCCAGCGGAAGCCCGCATTCAAGAATCAGCGCCAGACTGTCTCCGGTATTGGCATGCGCGTTCGACGTGATTTTAAAGGCGCGGCCATACCCCCCCGTTGCCAGCAAGGTCGCTCTGCTGTGAAAAACATGAAGGCCTCCGTTCCGGATATCCCAGGCCACCACCCCTGAACAGCAGCCCTTGTCGATATTCAAGGAAAAAACCTGAAACTCGTTGTAAAAATGAACCTTGTGGTGGACACATTGTTCATACAGCGTATGAAGCAGAACATGACCCGTTATATCCGCTGAAAAGCAGGCCCTGGGAGCACTGTGTCCTCCAAACGGTCTTTGATTAATCCGTCCGTCATCTGTCCTGGAAAACGGGACCCCCATATGTTCAAATTCATAAACCGTCTTTCTGGCCTCGGACACAAAAAGTTCGATGACATCCTGGTCTCCAAGATAATCGCTGCCTTTGATGGTGTCGAACATATGCATCTCCAAAGAATCATCGGAAACATTCGCGAGTGCCGCCGCGATACCTCCCTGAGCTGCGCCGGAATGTGAACGAGTCGGATATACTTTACTGAGTACAGCAACATCGAAATTGTTTCTTGCCAGTTCCAGCGCCGCTCGAAGACCGGCAAGGCCGGCACCCACGACGACGACATCCAATTGGTGGGTGTTCTTCTGCTCAACCTTGTTCATTTCACACCTCCGGTTATGGGATCAAGCGCCAGGAACGAGATTTTGACAATTGTCAACGACCCGATAAAAAGAAGCGATACTCCCAATATTACGATTGCACTGGCAACAATCATCCTTCCGGTACGGGAGTGAATATAATCTTCAGCGATCATCCAAACACCGTTCAAACCGTGGTACAACGCCGAAAGCAAGAAAAGAAACTGCAACAAATTGAACCATGGGCTCTTCATCTTGAAAACAACTTTCTTCCACTCGTAACTCCCCTGAGCAACAAAGTGATAACTAAAGAAATGAAACATGAGCATCGCAAAGAGGAAAATCGCTGATATTCTTTGCCAGAACCACAGGAGCGCACCTCGATTCGAGCTGTCCCGATATCCCTTTTTCATTTTCAGCTCCTCAAATGGCCGAGCAGGACCACTGCACCGGATATCCACAGCAAAGTGGCCACAACAACCAAAACAAAAAACAGTTTCTTGTGGTAATAACTGCCTTTAAAAAAATCGACGGCCACAATTCTGATTCCATTGAAAGCGTGAAACAGGATAACGCCCCAAAGGCCAACCTCAAGAAACTTGAAAAGAGGTGAACCAAGGAATGTCATCAAACCGTCAAAAGCGGCCTCACCTTTTGTCAAAGTGTTGATAATCCATATGTGCAGGCAAAGATAAAATATCAACGCCAGCCCCGCCAACCGGTGCAAGATCCACGCCCAAGTACCTAAAAAATAATGATACCCAAGATCATAAAACTTTTTTTGTTTGTACAAGGTTCCTCCTTTCCCGCATGCTATCCTTTTCCGTCTCACTTATTTTACAAGCGCACTGAATTAAGTTCAACAGTACGTTATTGACAAAAACATCAGGTTTGACTTAAAATATTTTAGAGCTAAGGTTAGAGCTAAACAATTTTGTATCAAGAAGCGGGAACTTTGTTGTTGGCATCGCGGTTGAAGCGTTTGGGTGATCGGCTCTTTTCAGAGATCACCAAAGTGTACAAGAGCCTGAACCTCGGCTTCGAACCCAGTTGGTTTCCAATATTCTACCTTCTCAACCGGGACAAGTCACACAGTGTGTCAACCATCGCCAGGGAAGCCGGAGTCACCGACTCAGCCGTCAGTCAACTGATCAAGCAGTTAAGAGAAAAAAAACTGATCCGAATTGTAACGAACGTCGAAGACAAGCGAGCCGGCGCGATCTGCCTGAGCTCAGCCGGTGAAAAACTGCTAGAAACGGTCAAGCCGGTCTGGAACGCAATTGAGTTTACTCTTGAAGAATATCTACTGTCAGATCGATACGGTCCTTCATTTCTCGATGCCGTGTTGGAGCTGGAGAATTCATTGGACATCCACGATCTGTCAAATCTGGTCAAGAACCGGGTTGAATTCTGTCACCTCGAAAAAAACCATACTCTCAGCTGCGACACAGCCCCTCACTCGCTCTGGATCAAGAACTTCTTGCTGACCTTCACAATCAAATCACACCCAAATTGGCCCGGTACACGAAACATTCTGGCAAATATGATCAACAACACAGAAACATCACATCAGGTCCACTTGCTGCTGGACAACGGACAACCGGTCGCTCTGCTGATTTCTTCCGGAGATCAACCGAACAAGCGAGCAGAACAGATTGTTTTTTGTGCCTCCCAGAGTCTTCCGGGTCCGACCGTTGAGGATTTTTTCATCATGAAATATTGTCAAAGCCTGACTCACACGGCCGAGGTGTCCGTTCATTACGACAACAAGAACTTCCTCTCCCGTTTGCAGAAACTGGGCTTTGTTCTGAAGATATCCGAAGAGAAAGGCCAGCATGATTATCTGGATTTCGTATACAATCCGACATGCATTGCACAGGAGTAAAGAATGAGCATTGATCAGAAATTTCATTATGGAATCGACCATTTGACCCCGGGCATCGCCTTGGACATCGCTTTCGGCGGCACCAAAGGAATCCTTGCCCCTCAGGCCCGTAAAAGGATTGAAAACAGCTTCAACCGGGTCAAGCAGCTCTCAGAAGGGGAATCTCCGGTTTATGGAGTCAACACCGGATTTGGTCCCTTATGCACCACAAGAATATCTCCCAAAGATACGAAAGACCTGCAGTCCAACATACTGAAAAGCCACAGTTGCGGTGTTGGCGAACACATCGATCCGGTTATTGCAAAACTGATGCTCATTCTGAAAGTTCATGCACTTTCCTTCGGTTATTCCGGAGTTTCGCCTCACACCGTCGAAAGAATCGTCTGGCATATTGAAACCGATATGATCCCTGCCGTCCCTTCTCAGGGCTCCGTCGGCGCTTCGGGGGATCTTGCTCCACTGGCCCATCTTTTTCTGCCTTTGATCGGATTGGGTCAAATCGTCGGAAAAGAGTCCA